>RGZZ01000357.1 GCA_010028905.1 Pseudomonadota bacterium
CCACGCCGGCGCCCTGAGCGCTGGCCTGCTACCCACCCTCAGCGAGCAGGTCGGCGCCTCCCCCCGACAGCCCCGAGACCCCTGGGACGGCCAGCCCACCGCCGACGGATGGCGCGTTCCCCGCAACCCGAGCCGAACCCCCGTGCGTCCACGCTGCGCATTCGACGTTGAAGAGGGGACAGACGATCTGGGGCCGCTGCGCCTGGTGTCGGGCTTCGACGGTCGCCTGCGCGCCCTGCGACTGCAGTGGCCGGAGGAGTACCAGAGCCCGGCGTACGAGGCGCACAAAGCCGTCTTCCACGATGTCCTGACACGGCTCCCGCCTGATGTTGCGATGCACGTGGTGGTGGAGGGACAGGCGGGCGCGCATCTGCGCAGGCTCATCGACACATGGGACGTGCCATCCCCCGAACGCGTGCACCTCCACGACCTTCGCCTGCACTCCACCCCCGAGCAGCTCTACTGCCCGCTCACCCTCTGGGCCCGCGACGGCGCGGTGCTCACCACCACCGACGACGGGCGCCCGGTGCTGCTGCTGCCGCGCGCGTTCCGAGGCGACACGCAGGTCTCTTCCTCTTTGAACCGGCGGGTGGTGCAGGGGACCGGCGCCGCGCCCGCCCGCCTGAAGTCGGCGCTGCCCGACCTCATCGTGCGTCGCTCGACCCTGACCTTCGAGGGCGGCGACATGATCACGAACCGCGACACCGTTCTCATCGGCATCGACAGCATCACCGCCTGCATGGCAAGCATGCGGCTCACGCGCGAGGCGGTGACGCAGCGCTTCGAACAAGCACTCGGAAAGCGCGTGCTGATCATCGAGCCCCAGCCGGACTTCCACATCGACCTCGGGCTCACGTTCCTCGATGACGAGACGGTCGCGGTGGCCGATCCGGGAACCACCCTGCGCCGCTGCGGCGACGACCTCGCGCCGCTCGCCGCGGCGACGCGAAGCCGCGGGCTGGCGGAGCGATACGACGCTGTCTGCGCGAACCTCCAGCGTCACGGGTTCCGCACGGCGCGCGTGCCGAACCTCGCTGGCGTGGGGCTGCTCACCCCCTACATCACCTACAGCAACGTGCTCACGGAAACCGACCCCGCGAGCGGCGCAAAGCGGGTGTACATGCCCACCTACGACGTGCCGCATCTCGACGAGACGGCCCGCTCCGTCTATCGGGATCACGGCTTCGACGTGATCGACATGCCGTCAGCTCGGCTCAGCACGAGGCTGTGGGGCGCGATACGCTGCGCCACGGGGGAGCTGGGCGTCAGCGCGTAGACGAGCCCCGCTCAGGTCACGAACTCGGGCGGCAGGCCGTGTCCTTGACGCGGCCTGCAGAGAGCCCTCACTCAGACGCCCAGGTTCTCCGGAAAGAACACGCCGCTCTCCGACATCTCCGACTCGATCTGCAGCTTCCAGCTTCGCGCGAAGCTGTTGCCGGGATCGATCTCGAGGGAGCGCACCAGATGCTCGAGGGCTTTCTCGCGCTCGCGCAGATAGTAGTGGCCGAGGGCGATGTTGTAGTGGGTCATCGCGTCGTCGCCGTGCAGCCGAAGAGACTCGCGATAGAAGGCGATGGATTCGCGATAGTGCTCGAGGCGGTAGAGAAATCGCCCCATCACGAACGGCATGTCCCGGCTGCCGCCGATGCTGTAGTACAGATCCCACACCGCCGACAGCGTGACGCGCAGCTCGCGCTTCACGGTGTCGCTCACGCCGGAGATCTTGGGGAACATGCCCTCCGACAGATCGCACAGCAGGCGGTGATCGTATCGGCTGAGCCGCACCAGATCGATGCAGAGCTTGAGGGGCATCGTATCGGTGAGGCTGAGGTTGTGGCGCATGGTGAACCAGTCCACGGGACCGAACGTGTCGATGGCCTCGACAAAGGTCGTCCGCGTCTCGCCCAGCGGCGTCTCGGGCAGCAGCGCGAAGCACGATATCTCGAGGCTTGCCTCCCGGGTCGACGTGTGCAGCGCGAGACCGCCCTGCGCCTCGAACCATCGCCCCATGGCCTCGAAGTTGGCGGTGAGCGAGAAGCTGCCGTGCTTCACGGGCTCCGGATCGTTGCGCCACAGCAGCTCGTCGAGGCGGTTGTGGGCCTTGTCGGCACTGATGAGGGCCAGACGCCCCGCACTGATGTCGGTGAGCTTCTCGAGGCAGTTCAAGGCCCCGACGGGAAACGAGATCGATGTGTCGCCCAGGCGCTGGCGATAGTCGGCCAGGATGGCGTTCCACACCGGCCGCTCGGGGTAGTAGTCTCCCTCGATCGCAACGTGCTCATACGCCACCTCGAGGCGCCCGATGATGCCGGGATCGTCGAGATCAGGCTCCTCGGCTTGCGTCGACCGCAGCGTCACGAGGCTCTCGTTGAGCACGCCCCGCGTGACGCGAAACGCGTCGAACGTGAGGGTGTCGAAGACGTAGTTGCCGATGAAGATGACCGGGTTCTTCGTGGTCTCTCTCGAGAGAACGACACCGCTCTTCTCGAGCACGATGCGCGTGTCACGCTCGGCGTCGAAGCGCGCCAGGTCGAGAACACCCTGATCATAAAGCCCCGCCAGGCGCTCATGCGTTCGCCAGAACTCGAGGTTCTTGCCCGCGAAGTCGGTCATCACATAGCGAAAGCGGACGCCGAGCCCACGACGCTCGGAGAGCTCGAGAAGATGCCGCACGAACAGGTAGCCGAAGCGTCCCGCCCCCGCGCCAAGCTCGACGATGTGCACGGGCTCGCTCGTGTCGATCGCGCCTGCGTGCTCGAGATCGATGAGAATCGCGCGCGCCAGCACGGCATAGGCATGGGCGATGTACGAGTTGTTGGTGATGTAGTGCGGAACCGGACCCTTGTTCCAGGCCGTGACCCCCTGGTTGGCGTAGAAGCCGCGCTGCAACGCCCAGAGGCGACTCTCTGACAGCCGCTTGCCGCGCTCGATCACGCATCCGCCCTCGCTCATGCCTTCCTCCTCCTGGCGCCCCCACCCGCGGGACGCGGTCGATGGCGCACCATGCGCGCGCTCATGGCCGCAGTTCGAGGCACCGCGGCGTGACCCTGCCCCGCTTCCCTGGGGTACAGGCGGTCCGATCACGGTAACGCGATGGCGAGGGGGCTCGTGCGGTGGGAGGTTCATCCCGATGCCACCGCCGAAGCACGGGCATCAGCACAGGAACCGGTGCCGCCCGCCCCGGCGCGGAAGAGACGGGGGAGCGCGCCGAGATCCCCTCGGGAGGTCTCTGCAATGAGCGGGTCGCCAGACCTCGAGCGATCTCCGTGGATCGACGTGAGCCGCCCCCTCGATGAAGGGCTTGCGGCATGGCCCGGCGATCCCCCGTTCTGCGCGTGCCCGGTCTCCACCGTGGAGCAGCACGGGGCGCGGGTGAGCCGCCTCGAGATGTCGAGCCACGCAGGCACGCACATCGACGCCCCCGCCCATTTCATCGCCGGTGGACGGGGCGTGGACACCCTCGATCTCGCGCTGCTCGTGGGGGAGTGCCAGGTGATCGATGCGCCCTCGGTCGACGGTTGCGTGGGCCGCACCGCCCTCGAGCAAGGCGTGGCGCCAGACACACGACGGCTTCTCATTCGAACACGCCGCGCCGATGACGACTCCCCTCCCCCGCCACCGGCCGCGGGGCAGGGACATCTCGATGAAGAAGCGGCGCAATGGCTGGTGAAGCGAGAGATACGGCTGGTGGGCATCGACGCGCTCAGCATCGACGCCTTCGACAGTGCCCGCTACCCCGTCCACCACGCGCTGCTCGGCGCCGAGGTGATCATCGTCGAAGGGCTCGATCTGCGCGGCATCGACCCGGGTCGGTACGACCTCATCGCCCTGCCGCTCCGCCTCACGGGTGCCGACGGCTCACCCGCCCGCGTGCTGCTGCGCAAGCGCGCCTAGTGCTGCGTCCGCGAGATTCGTCCCTACCCCGGGTCAGGAGGCAGTCCTGGCACAGAGAAGTTCACACCGCCGTTACAACGCGGCAATGGCGCATGGAGACTTGAATCGCCATACTCAGCGCATGAAGAATCGTTACGGTCACGCGCTTCGACGGCTTCGCACGTCGCTGGGAATCAGCCAGCGAGCCCTGGCAAAGCGGCTCAACGTCTGTCAGCAGACGCTCTCTCACTGGGAATGCGGGCGTCGTCCGCTCCCCGCAGAAAGAGGAGCGCTCGCCGAACGCGCCCTGTGCTGCGCTCGGGGAACGCTGACGGGGCTCCCCGAAGAGGGCGGGTTCCGGCTCCTCGTGCGCAGCTCGTCGGCAAAGCGGGCACGATACCGCCCACCCTACGTCATTCGCGCGCGCATCGCCGACCTCGAAGGGCTGGGCAGCGTGGCGCGCCAGGTCGCGCAGCTTGCGCAAGAGCGATGCTCGACAAGCGAGCTCGAGGAGACAGACGAGCGCCTGCCGAGAGACACCGCGCATGAGCTCGTCTTCGCGATGCATCTGCTGGCTGCCGGCGCGCGCGTCGCATACAGCTGCTACAGTGCGTTCCGCCTGCCCGTGAACACCCTGTGCGACGACTCCTGGACAGACGGCCACGACCTGTTGCAGCCCGTTGTGGTGTGGACCTCGGGCGACGAGCGCATGGTGGTCTTCGGACAGGCCTGGCTGAACATCGCCTGGTGCGTCCCGGTGCGCACCGACTTCCTCGTCTACTACAAGCGAAAAGGCCAGGCCGGGTATTGGCTGTACGTCGAGATCGACGATGCCAGTCACAAGGACAAGCTCTATCACGATCAAGCCAGAGCCCTGGCCATCGCCCTCCCTGGGCTGCGATATGAGAACTACGTCGTCACCCGACCCGGTTTCTTCGACCGCTTCGTACGCGACGTACGCGCTCTGCAGCCGAAAGCACTGGAGATGCGCCGAGCACGACGGCGACAGGCCAACGAGCGCAGGAAGCGGCGCCTCGCCGAGAGCGTGAAGACGCAGCGGACGGCGTAGCCACGGGGCGCAGCCGAGGGTGAGCGGCAAAGGGCACAGCCGAGGGTGAGCGGCAAAGGGGCGCGGTCGAGGGTGATCGGCAAAGGGCACAGCCGAGGGTGAGCGGAGCCCGAGCCCTCACGCGCAGTACTGCCACAGATGTGGTACGACATCGCCGTTACGCACCACAGTGGTGGCAGTACGCGCCCCGCTCCCGACGCACGCACCACAGTGGTGGCAGTATGAGCCCCGCGCCCGACGTACGCACCACAGTGGTGGCAGTACGCGCCCCGCGCACGGCGTACGCACCACAGTGGTGGCAGTATGAGC
>RGZZ01000358.1 GCA_010028905.1 Pseudomonadota bacterium
ACAGAAAGCCTTCCGCAAGCGGGTTGCGGAAGGCTGGCTGCTGGCGATTCAGGTTGGAGGGGACGGGTTTACTTGTCCCACACCGTGTTCTTGTTGAGCATCACGTGGGCGGCCATCACCGCGCTCTTGGAACCGGCCTGCGGGTCGCTGAGCGCGATGGAGTCGCGGATCTGCTTGTACTGCACGAAGTAGCCGTAGGCTTGCTGCAGCCAGGGCTTGGCGAAGCCGAACACGCCGGCGGCGTGGGCGAAGGGCACCACGCCCGGGTGCAGCAGGGCCGCGCAGGCCGCGGTCTTGGCGGCACCGCCCAGCACGTCGAGGCCGTGGGTCACGAACGCGTCGTAGCTCTTCTCGGCCTTGTAGGCCTGCACGCCCGCGGTCACGCCCTTCACGGCGTCATAGACGCCACCCACTATGCCGATGGTGGCCGCGGCGGGACCCGGGATGAACAGCACCTTGCCCGGCTCTGCGGTTGGACCCTTCAGCACGTTGTAGGCCTCGTACCAGCCGATGTTGGAGGCGAGCCCACCGAGGCCTTCCACCATGGGCGTGTACTGGCGCTGCATGGCCACGAGCTTGTCGACGCCGCCCTGGCCCAGCACCTTCGCGCCCGCGCGACCCGCGAAGTCGTCTTCGGCGATGGTCTCGAGGAACTTGGGCCACGCGCTGCCCTGGGTGAAGCCCAGGCTCTCGTAGTTGAACTTGTGGTCGAAATCCTTGTCGTACGGGAACGTGTCGGGGCGGATGAAGCCGTAGTTGTCGGGCATGAACACCGAGATGCCGTTGGCGTTGCGGTAGGCGCCGCCACGGTGCGCCTCGCCCACGAGGGCCGCGTCGACCGAGTCGGCCACCTTCTGGGCAGCGGCCCGCACAGCGGGGTCGGTTATGCTTGCGTCGTGGAGGAGCTGCTTGGCGAAGTGCGTGGCGTCCTTGACGCCCTCATAGGCGCGGGTGACGCCGGGCATGCCTACTTCCTGGGTGTTCGCCACGAGCTCGCGCAGGTGGGCCTTGTCGGCGCCAGACTTGATCAGCGCGTCGCCCAGCTCGTTGAACGCGTCACGCAGCCCTCCGACCTTCGCCATGTCGATGGCCGAGATGGTGGGGGTGAACTGGGCCTGCGATACGGCCATCGAGCCCACCATCGAGAAGGTCTGGGCCACCTCTTCCGGGGTGCGGGTCTTGTCGGTGTTCGACTTCTTGAGCTCGAACATCACCGAGGGGGTCGACATGCCGGTGCCCGAGACGAGCCCCTCGCTGCCCACCACGTACTTCACGTTGTCCTTGATGGCGTAGAGCGTCTCAGCCTGGGTCGAGTTCGACGAGTCGAAGGCAAGCACGTCGACCTTGTTGCCGGTCTTGGCGGCAACCCCGGCCAGGGCGCTGTTGAGCTCATCGGGGGTCATCTCGCTGCCCGTGGTCTCGTCGCGCATCATGCCCTTCATGCCCTGCGACGGCCCCAGCATCACCACGCAGTAGTGCTCGGCGGGGTACTCCTTCATGCCCCAGGCGATGAAGTCTTCGAGGGTCTGGGCGCTGCCCATATCGGCCTTGCCCAGGTCTTCCTTGAGGGTCGATTCGATGCCGCGGGTGTACGGCGGGATGAGCTCGCGCAGGATCTCAGACTGCATCTCGGCCTGGTCGAGGGTCTTGCCGGTGGCGGGCACCTCGTAGCGCCGCACGCCGCTCCAGTCGTGGGTGAGCTTGTCGAGTCCGCCCTTCTGTCGGGCCACCTGGGCAACGATGTTGATGTTCTCGTCGCTGCCGCCCGTCATCTCGAGCATGCGCAGCTGCGCGGGGGCCTGCTTGCTGAGGAAGTTGTTGCCGTTGACGTAGAAGAGGAACGTCCAGCGCTTCTTGTCGCCCTGCTGGCCTTCTTTGGCCTGCGCTGCGCTATCAGCGGCACCCGCCTTCGGCTTCTCTGGCGCTTTCGGCGCGGCGGGCTTCGCCGACTCTTCGGCCGCGGGCTGCGCCGTCGCGCGGGGCGCGGCGTTGTAGCGGATGAGGCTCGGAATCCCGATGAGCGAGGTCTCCATGCTGGCGTCTCTCCTGTCGCTGTCGGCGGGCGCGCTCATCTGCCTCGGTTGGGCAGGCGAGCATGTCACGGTGTGGACAGCCCTCCACAGGAGCACTATACCAGACGTTGCGTGGCGGCCGTGTTTCCGGCATGTTAACAGCCCTTCGAACGCGCAACCGCCCTCCCGTGACCTGACGCAGGAAGGCGCCCCCGGCCTTTTTGCAGAAACACATGAGAATGACGCAGACGCCTGAAGCACCCACCCCAGAGCCGACGATGCACGACCTCGCCCGACAGTTCCTGCAGGAGGCGGTCTTCGCCTCACGTGGGGCCTCGCACGCCTTCAGCCCACGTTCCCTCGAGGGGGCCAGCGGGTGCGGCCTCGGCCTACGCCCTGCGCTGCCGGAAGATCTCAGCCCACGTCAGGGCGACATCGTGACCCAGATGCTCGCGCTGCGTGTGCCGGGGGAGACCCCGTTCCGCTTCGATCTGCTCACGGACCACGCCGCCGACTGGATCCGCCTGCAAGACCAGCTCGATCGCCAGCGCAACCACTTCATCAAGGACTTCCGCGGCACGCACGGCTTCGACAAGGCGGCCTGGGCGCCGGACGTGAAGGCCACGTTCACCGCGGGTCTCGACGCCATCAATACCGATAACCGCGACCGCCTCGACGTGGCTGCCGCGGCCCTGGCCACGGCGCTTCGCCCGGTCCCGGAGGGGGCATCGTCTGCGCCCTGCGCAGATGGAGCTACGGCCTGACCCGCCCACGCCGAGGCTTCAGCCTTGCCGAGCTCGTCGTGGGCATGTTCCTGTTCTCCCTGCTCATGACCGCCACCTACGAGCTGCTCATCCCCGGGCTGCGTTCCTGGACCGTGGCCAACAAGCGCTCGCACGTGCACCAGACCGCGCTGTACGCCCTTAACCGCATCGCCCGGGATCTCGAGGCGTCGTGCGTCGAATCGGTGCAGGTGCGCACCGACTTCTCGACCGATAGCGAGAGCGGCCAGGTCGAGGAGGCCTCTGCCCTCAGCTTCTTGAGCGCCGTCGACGACAAGGGCGAGATCCACGAGCGAACAGATGGTGCCATCATCTGGCAGCGGTACGAGGTCATCTACCTCGACGCGGCGCGTCACACGCTGTATGTAGGGCAGCGCCCGCTGCAGTACGACGACAGCGATGGGCTGGTCATGCGACTCGAGAGCTACTCTCCCGATCCCCTTGATCGCCCCTTGGCGCGCGCGGTTCGCCGCTTCTCGGCCGAGGCGGCCGTCGATGCGCTGGCGTCGAGCTTCTCCGACCCTGCAGCGCCAGTGCACACCAATCCCGTCACGCTGAAGATCGAGGTGCGCGACGACACCGAGACCTGCACGCTGACCACCGCGGTGGATACCGCCCTCGCCGGCGACTCCGTTGATGCGGCGCCCCAGCCATGAGCGCGCTGCGCCTCCGCGTGCGCGGATTCAGCCTCGCCCTGGTGCTGCTGGTGTCGTCCATCGCCATCACGGTGGGCTTCGCCATCGCAGCCCTGTCGAGCGTGTCGCTCAACCTGGCGGCCCAGACCCTGAACCAGGCCCGAGCGTCGGCCCTGGCGCGAGGCGTGGTGGCCGAGCTGTGCTATGAGCTCGACCAGCGCGTCTGGAAGAAGAATCCTTGGGGGGTGAGCGACTTTCCGGACATGGCGTACGGCAGCGACGCCATGCGCGAGCGCTTCCGCACCCTGCCGCTGTTCCCGGACCCCGACCAGCACGTGATGGAGGGGGCGCTGCGCGCCTACGTCGATTTCGATCGGCCGGACTACTTCTCGGTCGACAACCTCAACTTCGCCGAGCCGTGTCCCGGCTACACCGACAAGGGAACGGCCCGCGCCTCGGTCGCGCCGTTCAGCGTGAGCCTCGTGGTGAACACGGCGCTCGGAGAGACCTGGGACAAGGCCACCGACAAGCGCCATTTCGAAGCCATCGTCTCTCGTGTCTGGCTCTACGCGGCGTACGCGGCAACGCCC
Source organism: Pseudomonadota bacterium (assembly GCA_010028905.1). Lineage (NCBI taxonomy): Bacteria > Pseudomonadati > Pseudomonadota > Pseudomonadota bacterium. Next base: position 4,020 of record RGZZ01000358.1, read on the forward strand.
TCCATTCAGCTGGGCGACGGCGCCACGGTGCGCGGCAACGTGTATGACCGTCGCTCTGAGGTGGTTGTCGGCAAGTCCGGCAAGCCCCCTGTTGTCGTGCAGGGTGATATCTCTGTCCTCCAACCGCGCCCACTGGCCAAGGTCTCGGTCACCGATGGGAGCGCCGTGTCGGGACGGGTTCACTACGGGGTGCAACCGCCCCTTGAACAGGCGGCCGATGAGCCCATGGTCGGTGAACAGACGGCAGGGGGTGAAGGCTTCAAGGTGCAGCTACCCGAGCCTGCGCAGCGCGCGATGGGCCTCGAGTCGTCAGTGTTCATCGATCCCTATGCCAGTCATCCGCTGGGTCCCTTGCCGGGGGTTCAGGAGATCAGCCCCCAGTGCACCGCTTCGGTAGTGGAGATATGGCTGTGCTTGAGCCGGTTGTCGGCGCTGGTCTTGAAGATTCCCATCGTGGGCGATCTCGTGGGCGCCCTGTTGAATCAGCACATCGACAAGAGTCTCGAGGCCAGGGTCAAGTTCTGGCACGGAGACCCTCCGGTGCAAGTGACCGATCTCAAGCAGTATCGTGGCGAAGCCAAGATACGGTTCTTGCTTGCAGGGGTCAATCAGACCGTCGGCTTTGGCTACGGCGATGCGGGCGAGCTGCTTTCGAGAGTGCTTGTAGATACCATCGATCTGCACGATGGGGCCTTTCAGATAGGCTACTCGATCACCAATCACTTCGGGGTCGAATCGAACGGTGCGACGGACGATCTGTGGACAGGAAACAAGGACGGTCCTTCCAAGATCAAGCTCGACAACAGCGTGCTCTACGTCGACGGTGATCTCGACATTCGCGGACTCGAGGGTAACAACAGCGCGCTGATCATCAAAGGCAACCTGCTGCTGTGCGGGGGCAAGCTCGACTCCGGCAACAAAGGCATGCTGATCATGGCCAGGAACGTGGTGATCGATGCGGACGGAGACTTTCGGGGCGTCATCGTTGCGCGAGGGGGCATGCGTCTGCGGCCGCTCTCCGAGAAGCGTTTGACCGTGCGGGGGGGCGTCATCGCCGAGGGGAGGAGCAATCCAGCCCTCGTTCCCGACGCCATGGGATTGTTTCGCCTCGATCCAGCGGCTCCGCTGGTCATCGAGAAGACGACTCTTCTTCAAGCTAGTAGCTTCACCAAGGCGCTCAATCGCGTGGGCACGTGTCGGCGGCTTGTGTTCCGGGAGGTGCCGTGAGATGC
>RGZZ01000359.1 GCA_010028905.1 Pseudomonadota bacterium
GAGGGAGAGGTCCTTGGAGGTCTGCATGCGCATCGAGGCGCCGCTCGTCTCGCCGTTTCGTCGTCCCTTCGGAGAATCTGGGATGCCTGCGTCAGATTCAGGCGTCTCCACGCTCCCTGATCCCCTGGATGTCTTCGAGCAGGGTGACCATGCGCTGTGCGGAGTGCCGGGCTGCACGGTCCCAGCACCTCGCATGGCCGAGCGTGTCGCCTGGTCAAGTGGCGCGTCGAAGCGTGTCGTGAGCGGGGGAAGGGCAGAGGTGGCCAGGGAGGGGCCGAGCGATCCGTCCCTTCTTACCGCGGGCAGATGGGCTCCCGTGCGGGTCCGCTCCTTTCCGACGTCGGATCCGGTCTTGCGTGAGGCGCTGCGCCACCTCGGCCTTCGGTATGTATGGCAGGGGGCGGATCTGCGCCGAGGCGTGGACTGCAGCGGCTTTGCCTGGAACGTCTATCGGAGATGTGGTCGTCACGTCCCACTTCAGTGGTTTCGCGACGGCAGCGCCGACCCCCGAGCCGACGCGCGACGGTTTGAGAGAGACGGCATGCGACATGTCGAGTCGCCTCGGCCCGGTGACATCGTGGTCTTCGGGCGTCAGCACGTGGGCATCTACGCGGGTGAGGTGAACGGCAAGGGGCTCTACGTAGGCGCAAATCATGGAGGGAGGCAGACGAGGGGAAGAGTCGACATCATGCCGGTCGACGGCTACAACGGGGTTAGACCGGTGTACTTTCGCTACGCGCCCAGGAAGATGCGTGCGGCCAGTCCAGGGATCCGCTCGTAGACCGTGCGAATCTGCGGACCTGTTCCTTCCGAGGCTGCGGCGTGCTGCGATGTGGCGTGCAACACGTAGATGGCATCGATGTTTCGCTGGGGAGAGAAGCGCCAGCGGCCCGCCCAGTGCGCGTAGTACGACGCCCACATATCGCCCGGAGCGGTCTGCCCATGGAGGTACCAGTGAACGGCCTCGTCGATGCAGCCGTCAACGTGGTGCGCGGGCGCCCAGTCTCCTGGGCACAGCAGAACGGCCCGCCCATGGCGCTCGTGCAGGGGGAACTTCTGCTCAGCGTCCTGGAGGCGTCGGAGCACGTTGTCCTTGATGAACATCTCCTCGAGGCGTTGGCGAGGGCGTCGCAACGCGGGTCGCTCGTGATGGGTGATGCGTATCGGCGCCCCCCCCTGCTCGCGGAGATGCTGGCCATGGTCGTACACGATCACGCGACCGGCCGACGAGGGACGTGCCGGGGTGACGAGAGCACCGACGCGAGGCCGATCGCTGGGGGTGAAGAAGACGCCACCATCGCGCCTCACGCTGTCAACGGTGAGCCACTGTCGCCGAAGGTCGTTGCGCAGCACTTCGAAGTCGTCTGGGTGGGGCTTGCGGAAGAACAGGTAGAACAGGTGCAGGTCACTGTGGCGCGCCGAGCCTTGCAGCGCTTCCTGAAGCCTCTGGGCGTTCAGGTCGAGGCTCTTCTTGATGAGCGGTCGGTTGAGGTTCTTCACCTCAACGAGAAACGAACCCGCATCATCATCGAGGGCGAAGTCAACCGTGCGCTCGTTTCGCTCACTTGCCTTGCGTTCGAGCGAGAGACGTCGGCAGCCGACGCGGGCCAGCATGTGGGCAAGGCGAAGCTCGGTGATATGATTGAGCTGCATCTCCGGGTCACGGTTGCGGATGAGCTGGTAGAGCAACGACCGCACGCCTGGCGTGTCGATCTCGCCGTGGAGCCTGCTCCCGGTGAGCAGCTCGCGCGCCATTGACGCAACGCGATCGGTCTCAGTGGCGTCGATGAGTGCGCTGGCCGTGCTCTTCACCGTTTCGAGGAGGCGCTCGTTCGATAGATCGGACAGCGGATCTGTGGGAGTCGAGGCGGGAGGGCGCAGATGTGGCGCGCGCGATGGGAGTGCCTCTGGCACCTAGTCACCCACCTTTGCGAGCCACGCTTCGAGCTCGGCGTTCACCGGATGGAGCGCAGCTTCCATGACGAGTGAGGTTCCGTTCGCGTCTGTGGCGAGGAAGACGGCATCCATCATGTCGAGAATCAGGGTGTACCCCAGTCCCATGGACACGGCGGTGGAGTATCCGCGCTTCAGGATGGCCTGGGGCAGCTCGGAGAAGTTGATGCCGTTGCCCTTGTCTTCGAGGGAGAGACGTGCTCCTTCACGATGGCCGGGGGGAACATCGCTGATGCGGAAGATACCCCCACCGCCATGGAGAAGCGTGTTCGTTGCGGCCTCAGAAACGCAGGTGGCGATATCGAAGATTCGCTCTTCGGTGAACCCCTGCGCAGCAAGGGTTGATTCGGTGAGGGCGCGCGCGGCCTGGATGTCCTCACGTGCATTGATCGTCAATGCGGCCAGCTCGCGACCGCCATCCATGACCCGTGTCAGCTCGCTGCGGTCGATGAGCTGCAGCTTCCCGTTCGTGATGGCGCACACCGCGTCACGATAGAACTGCTTCTGACGTTTCTCCTCGCGCAGCCGCTCTTCGACGCCCAGTGCATTCACAACGGCAACGGCCAGCTGATGGCTCACCGAGATCATGAGCGACACCCAGTTCCTTGTCATCACCGCGGGATCGCGGCAGGCCAGGAAGAGATGGCCGATGCGCGTGGTCCCGGCCACGAGTGGAATGCCTGCAACGCTGCGACAGTCGCTCTCGCACATGACGCGAGCAAGGGGATTTCTTGACCGGGCGGTGCTGCGGAGGACATTGGCGGGCTTGCTCTCGGGGGTCTCCTCGCACCACGCAAGGGCGTTTTCGAGGAGGTCGTCTGACAGGGGGGCGCCATCGATGCCGTGCGGCGCGACGAGGGTGAGCGAGCCGCAAGACCCGTCAGCGCTCCCGGTGCGCACCCAGGTGCACGTCGCGTCAACCCCGAGCTGCTCCCTTATGCACTCAGTGGCTGCGCGCACCAGGGCATCGAGTCTGAACCCTCGGGTCAGGGTTGAGGCAACGGTGTACAGCGCATACAGCTCGCGCTCGTGTCGCAGGGCTTCCGACACGTCCGGGGAGGAGCGGCTCACCTCGCGCACCAGCGCCCATCCACCCAGGTACTGCCCGCTCCAGCCGAAGCGCGGTGAGGGGTCGATCTGGATGATGGCGCCCTCAGGATTGCCGTCGCGCGGTTTTAGCTGCATGGTGAAGGGAATGATGATGCCCTCCTGCTGCTTGCGCAGGATGGAGAGGAGCCTCGCCTGGTCTGCGGGTTCGAAGTAGTCGAGGAGGCTCTTGCCGATGGCCTTCGGATCTCCGAGGATCTTCTTGAAGGTGGCGTTGGCATAGGCGATGGTGAGGTCTGGCCCGATGTCCCAGAAGCCTTCGGTGAGGCGGTTGAGCAGCTTGCGATATCGCTCGTGAGGGCTTTCGGTGCTCGCGGGCACGATCTCTGAGACCACGGGGTCGACCCGGGTGAGAATGGACAGCACGCGCTGATGGCATCCGAATCGGGTCCGGCAGAGATAGGGAACCACCTGACGGGTGACGGTCGTCGTTGCGGCGTTGCCCGCAGGGTCGAGACCAGGCCGCTCGAGGGTGAGATGGAAGAGGTAGGTGATGGTGAAGCCAGCCTCTTCGAGCTGCGCCCAGATCTCATGGTGGATCTCACTCTGGGCCACCACGGGCAGGATACAGGCCTCGAACGTCTGCGAGGGGAGCCATTCCTGAAGGGTCTTTGCTTCTCGTATCTCGGCGGGGACCTCATCGCTCTCGACGGAAAGACGGTTCCACGTCTCGACGAGTGCGTCTCGAAACGTCGTTCTCGACTCGAGCACGAGCAGCTGAAGCGGGGCTTGACGGGCCAGGGAAGGACACCTCCTCGTGGCTGGATTGGCGCAGTGTGGCCATGAATCCTTTGAATCACCCCGCGCATCGAGGGCGGCGAAGGCGGGCCGGATGTCCCTCTCAGGCGCGTGGGTCGTCAGGGGGGGCTGGCTCCACCGATTCGCACTCCGGGCTGAGCGTCATGCCCACGAGGGTCTTGAGTCGTGCCAGGAGACGCGCCGGCGGAAATGTGGGCACATCGGAGAGGAAGGACGGCTCCGTGAACTCGAGTGTGAGGGCCCGTGATGACGGTGGACGCATCACGTGGCGAAGGGTCATCCAGCCGGAGACCACGTCGTTGCCGTGGGTGTACTGCCAGAACGGGTTCGGGAAGCCCTCCGCCGTGCGCAGGCTCCGCACGCAGACGACCATGGGGCCAGGTGCTGCGACCTCGCGAAGGCGCTCTACCATGCGCATCGGAGAGAGCGCGCTGACGTCTGTGTGCGCGCGTCCGGCACTGTCGGTGTATTCGAGGATGGCACCCACGTTGTCGATGAGTCGCTCTTCGTGGAGCAGCGCCACGATCTCAGCCGCGACCTCCCCCTCTTCGCGAACGGCGGGGCCTCGGGCAGAGAGACGGAACACAAGTCGAAGTCCCATGGCTGCTCATTCGCAGAGACGGGACGAAGGTCCTCGGTCGGCGTTCATCTCGTGCGGGTCGCTGCCAGGTGACGGTACAGCAGGCGCTTCACGCCTTCCACGGTCGTCAGGTAGGCCGCTGCCACCGCGGCCAGCGCCAGGTAGAGGGCTGCCGAGGGACGGATGAAGCCCAGATCTGCGCAGAGAGGAGACCAGGGCAGCATCGCGGCTGTGATGGCGATGCCGACCGTTGTGACGGTGAGCAGGAGGCTCGGAAGGCTCTGCGCCGGGCTTCGACGCGTGCGAATGATGAAGATCACGAGCACCTGGGTGACCAGTGATTCCACGAACCACCCCGTTCGGAACAGCGGCGCGCTGGCACAGAAGACGTGCGTCAAGATCCAGAAGGTGGCGAAGTCGAAGACGGAGCTGACCAGCCCCATGACGAGCATGAACGTGCGGATGAGATGCATGTCCCATCGAGGGGGGGTGAGCAGCTCCTCGCGGTCCACACGGTCCGTGGGGATGGGGATCTCGGAGAGGTCATAGAGCAGGTTGTTGAGCAGGATCTGCATGGGGAGCATGGGCAGGAAGGGAAGGAAGAGGGTCGCGGCGGCCATGCTGAACATGTTGCCGAAGTTCGAGCTGGTGGCCATCAAGATGTATTTCATCACGTTTCCGAACGTGACCCGACCTTCCATGACACCCGCGTGGAGAACCCCGAGGTCAGGTTCGAGCAGGAGGATGTCGGCGGCCGCGCGGGCCACGTCGGTGGCCTTCTCCACCGAGATGCCTACGTCAGCGGCGCGCAGCGAAGGGGC
>RGZZ01000360.1 GCA_010028905.1 Pseudomonadota bacterium
TAGCCGTAGGCGGCCACGTCACCCATCAGGCCAACGACGCTCAGGGTGAAGCCCACGGTGTGGCCGATGCCGGGCATGAAGAGGGCGGCGGCGCCGCCGAGCCCGGCGATGTCGGTGACCAGGTGGCCGCCCATGATGGCGCGGTCGACGTGGGTGGTGTGCTGGGCCTTCCAGTTGTCGATGGCTTTCTTGGCGTCGAGCGCGAACGAGACCACGCGCACCATGGGCACGAAGCCCTGCGCAGCCACGTTCGTGATCTCGCTCGAGATGCCACTGAAGACCTGGGTCTGCACGGCGAAGGCGGCTTCCTTGAAGGCGAACGCGGGGTCTTGCGCGACGATGTTCGACGCCTCGGCAGCCGTGGCGTGGAACAGGTCGGCCGCTTCGCTCTTGATCTTGTCGAAGGTGGAGACGCCCTTGCGGCTGATGGACATGACCTCGCCGTCGGTTCCGCGAATGGTCACGGTCTCGCCCTTGTTGATGCCTTCGGAGAGGATCTTGTTCACCACGGCGCTGTTGAGCGTCTGATCGACGGGCTTGCGCGACGCGGGTGCGGCTGGCGGCTCCGCCGGCGGCGCCTGCGCTGTCGAGGAGGGGGCCTGCGGCGCGCTGCCAGGGCTCGCCGCGCCGGTCGGCGACAGCGCCTGTGGCGCAAGCGGTCTCACGGGGGTGTTCATCGCCAGGCTGAGCGTACTCACGATACTCACTCCAAATGCGGCTTCGGTTCTGCGTGAACCGGCCATCTTGCCTAGAACGATATCATGCCCGCCTCAGCATGATGTTGCCAAGATGTGAATGCATGTGCGCGGTTTGAGCGACAGGTGCGAGCGCGACCGTGGGTCAGCGCGGTCGCATCATCTCGAGGAACTGCTGCTTCGTGTAGCCCCTGGGCTCTTCGTTGAGGGCCTCGAGCCGCTCTCGCGCGTAGGCGTCGTTGGGGATGAGCAGCAGCCAGATGCGCAGGGCGTTCACCGTGGCCGCGTGGTTGCCCATCTTGTCTTCGGCGTGGGTCAGCAGCCGGAGGGCGTTCATGAAATCGATGCGATCGGTGTGGCTCATCTCGAGGAGCGCAACCGGATCGGGGGCGTACAGCCCCATGGCTCGAGCGGCGGCTTCGGCGCATTCAGGATAGCGCTTGAGGGCGTACATGAGGAACGCCTTGTTGAACCACAGCTGGGCGTTGGTCGGGTTGTTCTGCAACCCCTCATCGAGGTAGGCGAGCCCCTCGTCGACGCGATGGAAGTTCTGCACCAGCTGGAAGGACGCCACATCGTAGGCCTCGGCGAAGCGGGGGTCGAGGGTGGTGACCATGCGATACATCGACATGAGGTCACGCTCGTCTTTCCAGTTGATGCCCTCCGCCTCCATCTCGTGGTGGTAGATGTCGATGTTGAACCAGATCGACTGGGCCATGAAGGTGCGCACCTCGCCCAGCGCCTCGAGCAGCACGCCCACCGCGGTCTTGTCGCGATCGCCGGCGTGGAAGAGGGCTTCGTTCCACGGCAGGAGCGCCAGGTTCGCCGCAATGATGACACCGGCGACGACGGCGATGAGCCCCCGCCTCATGCGCGGGCGTTCCGTCGAAGCCAGCGCCTGCGGCGCCACATCAGGGCCAGTCCGAGGGCGATGGTGGCTGCCGCCGTGGCGGCGCCCTGGCGCTCGAGCGAGGCGATGCTGCGCTCTGGCGTGCGCCAGGGCTCTCCGAAGAATGCGCGATGGTAGTAGGCCTGCACGGGAGGCTGGCCCGCGAGGTCTTCGGGCTCGTCGTGTCCCTCGGGGCCGTGCTTGCCGCTCGACTGGGTCACCGCGCCGTGTCCGCCGTCCGGGTCTGCCCACACGGGCGACGCGACGAGGGCCAGCAGCAGCGCGATCAGGCAGAGCAGCGAGGGGGAGAAGGGTCGCGTGCGCCCCGTCACAGGTTTCTCCGTTCGAACGCGGTCTCTCCCAGGAGCTGGGCGAAGATCACCCAGATGACCCCGTATCCCACGATGGCGGCCATGTACGCGGAGGTCACGAAATCGTGGTGCACCACGGCGTTCTTGACGTGAAAGACCTCGAAGTGGGGCAGCAGGGCCTTCATGCTGAGCGACACCATGCGCTGGAACGCATTCCGCGTGAGGAAGAAATCGATGAAGGCCTGGGGCAGCCCCCCGATGATGTACACGAACAGGCCGAGCACGGCCGCCAGCGGAGGGCTGGCGAACGTGGAGAACGCCATGCACATCGCCAGGACCACCGCTTCCTCGAGCAGATACCCCAGCACGACCTTCCAGATCTGCAGGTCGTAGTGCTTCATGAGGAAGGCCATCGACCCCCAGAGGGTGATGCCCAGCACCAGCTGGCTGAACACGATGAAGCCCATGATGCCGAGCCACTTGCCCCACAGGTAGGCCCGACGAGGCATGGGTCGGGTGATGACGGGGTAGATGAGCTTGCGCTCGATCTCACCCGGGATGGCCACCGAGCCGAAGAACAAGGCCAGCAGCAGGCCGTAGTACCCCATGAACGTGAGCGCGATGTCCTTGACGACGCGATCAGAGGCCCCCAGGCCGAACGCATTCGTCAGCGTGGGGAGAACCGCGATGCCGATGGCGATGAAGAAGGTGATGAGCTCGATCTGTCGCCGAAGGGTCTCGATGAGGGTGAGTCGGGCGATGATGAAGCTGGCTCTCATGAGGCGGCCTCGCTCTTCGTCTCGCCCCGAGCCGGGGCCGTGATGGCCTGGAAGAAGGCGGTTTCGAGGGTGATTCGCTCGTGGGTCACGCTGTAGACCGAGCCGCCCTGGGTCCGGATGGCGTCGAGGGCCGCATCGGTGCGCTCTCGGGAGACACGGGCCACACGATGCGTGCCTTCCTCTGTCACCGTGGCCCCATCGACGGTGATGGGCGGGCCATCGTAGCGGATGTCGACGGCCTGTCCGGTCTCGAGGAGGGTCTCGAGGGGGCAGCACCGCACCAGTCGCCCTTGATGCATGATGCCGATGAGGTCGCAGATGTGCTCGACCTCGGTGAGCTTGTGCGACGAGAAGAAGATGGTGATCCCCCTTCCGCGCAGCTGGAGGATGACATCCTTGACCTCCTTCTGGGCCAGCGGATCGAGCCCGCTGGTGGGCTCGTCGAGGATGAGCAGGCGTGGAGTGCCCACCAGTGCCTGCGCGATGCCGAACCGCTGCTGCATGCCTTTCGAGAGCTCGCGGATGCGCGAGCGTCGGCGGTCTCCCAGGCTCACCGCTTCGAGGGCGTCGTCGCAGGCCTTCTTGCGCGCGTCGCGCCCGACCCCCGCGAGCTCGGCGTGCGTGGAGAGGAGCTCTTCCACGGTCATGAAATCGTGGTAGCTGGCGACCTCCGGGAGGTACCCCAGCATCGACTGGGCGGCAAGGGTGCCCGTCTTCGCGCCGAAGATGTCGGCATCGCCGCTCGAGGGCCAGGCGAGGCCGCTCAAGATCTTGATGAGCGTGGTCTTGCCGGCGCCGTTGGGACCGATGCACCCGAAGACGTGCCCCTCGGTGACCGTGAGGTCGAGACCGTGCAGCGCCACAACCTCGTTGCGCGCTCCTGGGTGGTACACCTTTCTCAGCTGCCTCGCCTCAATCGCTGCCGACATCTCGCGTCTCTCTCGACCGCTCTCCCTCAGATGCTCTGGCGTGCACGCCTCCGACCTTCCCATCGCGCGGCGCACGCTCGACAGATGTTCCCGCACGCCTGTTCCCTCCTCCTTCCACCCGACCGCACAAGGGAAACGTGTGGGTTTCAAAATCTGGCGGCTTCTGCTATATTCATGACCTCACGCGGGTGCGCGACGTCCCTGTCGGGCCGGTGACCAGCCGACGTGAGCGTGTCCCTCCCAGAAAGAAGCGCTTCCGACCTCCCCCCCCGGCACCCGCCGTGGTCGAAGCCCTTCCATGCTTGCAGAGAGAAGCATATCCACGCGTGAAGATCCTGCTCATCAACCCCCCTCTCAAAGAAGAGGAGCGCAAGAACCCGGTCATCGGCACCCTCTTCGCCAACGCCATGCCCCTCGGTCTGGGGTACCTCGCAGCGGTGCTCATCCAGGCCGGCATCACTGACGTCCAGATCGTCGACGCCGCCGCTGAGCGCAAGACCGCGGTCGATCTCGTCGACAAGATCCGCCGCGACGGCGTCGACATCGTGGGAATCGGCGCCACCACCTACTCCTACTTCGACGCGATGGACGTGGCGCGGGCCATCAAGGAGGCCTTCGGAGACGCCATTCCCATCGTGCTCGGCGGCCCGCACATCTCGGCCATCCCCTCGCACGCCATGGCATGCGAGGACTTCGACTACGGCGTCATCGGTGAGGGTGAGTACACCTTCCTCGAACTCGTGCAGAAGCTCGGGCGGGGGGAGAGCGTCACCGATGTGAAGGGCATCGTCTATCGCAAGGGCGACGAGCTGGTCTTCACCCCCAAGCGCCCCCTGGTGATGGATCTCGACACCATTCCCTTCCCGGCGCGTCACCTGTTCCGCACCCATCTCTACGCATCGCTGCCCACCGACGTGCGGTACCTCCCCAAGTTCACCCAGATCCCCACGCGCGGCTGCCCGTTCCAGTGCAACTTCTGCGACTCTGCGGCCGTCACGGGCAAGCGCTACCGGGCACCGTCGCCCAAGTACCTGGTCGACGAGATGGAGCACCTCAAGAAGGACTTCGGTGTGCGCGAGGTTGCCTTCGCCGCGACCACCTTCACGGTCAGCCACCGCAAGACCGAGGAGTTCCTCGACGAGCTCGAGTCGCGAAAGCTCAACATGGCCTGGACCGCCTCGACCCGCGTCGACGTGGTCGACAAGCCATTGCTGCAGCGCATGAAGAATGCGGGCTGCTGGTCGATTCGAATGGGCATCGAGAGCGGTGACGACGAGGTGCTGAAGTTCATCCAGCGCGGCATGACCACCGACGAGGTGCGGCGCGTGGTGAACGACGCCAACGACGTGGGGCTGCAGATCAAGGCCTTCTTCATCGTGGGGCACCTCATCGACACCCCCGCCACCATTCGCAAGAGCATCGACTTTGCGTGCTCGCTGCCGCTCGACGACGTGACGGTGCAGATCAACACGCCGCTCCCCAACACCCCGCAGTTCAACATGGCGCCCAAGTACGGCCAGCTGAACCCCGACTTCTCACGCTACAACTTCTGGCGCCCCGTGTACGTGCCACACGGCATGACCGAAGACGAGCTCATCTG
>RGZZ01000361.1 GCA_010028905.1 Pseudomonadota bacterium
AGCTCGCCCGCCTCCGATATGTACGCGTTGGGGGGAACCGTGGCGTTCATGCTGAAAGCCGAGCACCCCCTGCCCGCCGGCGCGCCCCAGAGCCCACTCCCTCCGAGCACCCCCGTGGTCTCGCGGCTCGTCGAGCACTGCCTCAGCGGGCGCTCGGACAAACGGCCCTCGGCGCTTCAGGTGGTCGAGGTGCTGGAAGACACCGAGATGGACGAGCGCTGGGGCCCAGCCCCATGGCTGCTGCTGCGCGCCGCGGCGACGAGCCTGCTGCGCCTGCCCCGAAAGCCCTGGCTCCATCCAACAGCCTTCGACGGCTGGCTCGCGATGATCGTCGCGGTAGCCCTGACCTTCGTCCCGCAGATGCTGGCGCAGAGAGAGGCGCGGCTGGAGGCTGCTTCTTGCGCGCGGAACCTGAGGGTCGTGGCACGCGCGCTCGACCGATACCAGCAGGACCATCACGGCTTCCCCAGCGCGCTCAATGCGCTGGTTCCAGCCTACCTTCGAGTCGTCCCCGTCTGCCCTGCAACCCAGACCGATACCTACTCCCGCGCATTCGCATCATCCAAGACACAGAACGCCTACACCCTCGTCTGCGCAGGAAGCAACCACGCGAGCCAGGCTGCCAACCACCCGCAGTACACCTCTTCCGCAGGCCTGCGTGAACAACCGCGCCGATGAGCGCGCCTGCCGACGGCCGTGCGTCACGCGCACCGAGACCGCTGTTCCGGTGGGCAGCACGCGTCACGCTGCTGCTGGCGATGGGCGCCCTGGCCATTGCCACCCTGCCCGAGAAGATGCCGCTCGGATGGTCTTCCGAAGGCGCTCTCCACGTTCGTGGCCTCACCCTCCCGTCGGAAGCGCGCATCCTGGTTCTGTCACCGCACCCAGATGACGACGTCCTCGGATGCGGCGGGCTGATCGTCGCGGCCAGACGACACGGCACGCCAGTAGAGGTGGTCTACCTGACCAATGGCGACGCCAACGAGTGGTCGTTCTTGCGTCACGCTCACCACCCAGCGCTGACGCCTCGCGCCGTTCTTCGCATGGGTGACGTGCGTCGAGACGAGGCGATATCGGGCGAGTCAGCCCTGGGGGTGGGCCGTGAGAACCTCATCTTCCTGGGCTATCCGGACTTCGGTTGCATGCACATCCTCGAGTCGCACTGGAGAGATGCCCCACCCTACACAGCGCTCTTCACCCGCGCGTCGGCCGTGCCCTACCCCTATGCACAGACACCCGGCGCGCCCTACAACGCAGCCTCGGTTCTCGCCGATCTGAGCCGCGTCCTCGAAACGTTCAGGCCCACCGACATCTTCGTCTCCCATCCGTGCGATCTGAACGGAGATCACAGGGCCCTCTTCGTGTTCACCCAGGCCGCGGTCTGGCACAGCCGCGAGCACCCTCGCCTGCATTCGTTCCCCGTGCATGCCGATGGATGGCCGCGACCGCCTGGGCTGCACGACGCACTCCTGCAGATGGTGCCACCCCCCCTCCAGGAACCGGGGGTATGGGAGAGCGCACCGCTCGACCTTGCGCAGGTGTCCGCGAAGCGCGCCGCCCTCGACGCACATCGAACGCAGCTCTCGTACAGCGCTGACTACCTGCACTCGTTCGTGAGGAGAAACGAGATCTTCGACGGCACGGAGGCGCTGCGGCTGACCCCTGAATCTCCGCTGGGATTTGGTGCCCAGTCCGCCGGGATTGCGGGTCAGGAGTGGCGATATGTGCGCCTGAAGGAGGAGTGCATCGAGCTGAGCATGGTCTATTCGCGCCCTGTGGCGCGAGAGACCCGTGCCGTGGTGCGCATGTTCGCAGACCGGGACGATCGCGCGTTCGCGGCGTGCCCGAAGATCACCGTCACCGTCGATCCACTCGGTGCGCATCTGGAAGATGGGACAAGTCGTGCGCCTGCCGCGCAGGTGCGCATCACCCGAGACCATCGGCGCACCACGGTGGCCGTTCCTCTCGCGCTTCTGGGTGATCCGCAGCGGCTGCTGATCAGTGCCGAGTCGTCTCTGGGCGAGTCTCGTCTCGACCGCGCCGACTGGACGAGCCTCACCCTCTCCCGCTGAGCAGGTTCTCGCATGCGCTGGCAGGGCGTTTTGACGATCTGTTAACACTTCTCGAGCGACCGATCCGCGCACGGTGTGATTGAATGAAATCACTTGAGGAGCCTAGGGTAGCGGACGCATGACGAACCTGGCCACCATCTTTCCCCGCCCGGTGCAGGTGAACCCCGCCAGTCGGTTGCTGCCATGCGCCACTGGCGACGCCAGCACGTCTCCCCCGAAAGAACCCGCGTCGGACGCCCCCACCGACCCCGCGCGCAAGGAAGCGCGCGAGCTCATCGACACCCTGAAGCGCCGCTCCACGCTGGTGGGGGCGGTGCAGCCCGTGGCCATGTTCGCGGGGCTCGCCGAACACCCCGTCCAGACCTGGAACGCCCTGAGCGGAACGGTCTCCTCGCTGGCCCATGGCGATCTCGGCGCCGCGGGAGATCAGATCGGCCACCTCGGCACCACGATCACGCATCCCACCGGGATCTCGGGTCACGTCTATCGCAGCACCCTCTACCTGCAGACCGGCGTAGGAGCCGTTGTGGGCGGGCTCGAGGTCTACCAGGGCGTGAAGAACAAGGACAAGTACCTCGGAATCCTCGGCGGAGCCGACATCCTGTCGGCGGGCTCCGCGTTCTCGTTTGCGATGAGCGGCTCGGCGCCAGCCATGGGGCTCGGCATCGCGTCAACCATCACCAAGGTGGGCCTTGTCCTCTCACGCCCCAAGGAGTACAGCCGCGTGCAGAAGGTGAAGGTGCTCATGGACGCGGCAGGCTCTGTGCCGAGCCTGATGCTGAAGGCGGGATTCCTCCCCCTGCCCGCCATGATCGGCAACCTCATCATCGGCCCGACCGAGCTGCTCTACATGAACAGCCCCTGGATGCAGAAGAAGGTCGACAGCGGTGTGGAGTGGCTGCTCCGACACGTGCCCCACCCAGGCCACCCCCATACGCGCTGAACCCGCGAGACGCACGGGGAACATTCACGCCGCGCCCCCCCTCTGACGAACAGGTTGCGCCGCTCGCAAGCTCGTCCCTGTGCTGCGGCCGACCGACTCCCAGAAGCACAGGAGGTCTCGAAGACCGCATGTCGCAGCCGTTCCGCGCCGCGCTATCCCACACGAGCCGCCAGCATGCCGTGCACGTCGCGCTGGCCATCGCCATCCTCGTCTCCACGCTGTCGTTTGCAGCCACGCGCAGCTCCGGCGCGAGCGCCGCGTCACCGCCGAATCCAGCCTATGTCGTGCAGAACGCCCTGGTCGAAGCGGCCCGCATCATCCGCCCCAGCGTGGTGAACATCGACGTGGTGGGGCGCACCGCCGCCCCCGCCATGGTCTGGCCCCAGGGGCTCCCCTTCCGCTTCGAGACGCCGCAGCAGCAGCCCGCAAAGGGAGAGGGGTCAGGCGTCATCATCTCTGCGGACGGATTGATTCTCACCAACGAGCACGTGGTGCACGGCGCCAGCGAGATCACCGTCACCCTGTTCGACGGTCGCAAGTTCAAGGGAACGGTGAAGGGGGCCGACCGCCTCACCGACATCGCACTGGTGAAGATCGATGGCCGAGGCCTCCCCGCTGCCAGCCTGGGCGACTCTGACGCCATCCCCATCGGCGCGTTCGTCCTCGCAGTGGGCAACCCGCTGGGATTCGAGCAGACCCTCACCTTCGGCATCCTGAGTGGGAAGGGCCGAGAGATCCCCGAGATGGGGAAGGAGTTCCGCAACCTGTTGCAGACCGACGCCGCCATCAATCCTGGCAACTCGGGCGGTCCCCTGGTCGACCTCGATGGCCGCGTTGTGGGCATCAACACCGCCATCATCCGCCAGGCCCAGGGCATGGGATTCGCCATCCCCATCAACAGCGCGCGCCAGATCTTCGAGCAGCTGAGCCGTGACGGCAAGATCGTGCGGCCCTATCTCGGCGTGAGCATGGCGGCGGTCAACGACGACATCGCCCAGGCCCTCCGGCTGCCGCGCACAGAGGGCGTGGTCGTCGACCGCGTGATCGCCCAGAGCCCAGCCGCCCAAGCGGGACTGAAGCGCGGAGACGTGATCCTCTCCATCGACGGGGTGGCCGTGAACGACACCGCGAGCCTGCAGCAGCGCATCCGCGCACACAAGGTGGGAGACACGGTGCTGCTCAAGGTCTGGAGCCGGGAGAGGCTGATCGAGGTGCGTGTGCGCGTCGAGGAGATGCCGCAGG
Organism: Pseudomonadota bacterium; assembly: GCA_010028905.1. Classification (NCBI taxonomy): domain Bacteria; kingdom Pseudomonadati; phylum Pseudomonadota; species Pseudomonadota bacterium. The sequence continues at coordinate 4,258 of RGZZ01000361.1, forward strand.
GCTGACACGGCTCACAGGACCGTGAGCGCAGGTCCGAGAAGGGGCGCGCATGCTTCGTCGCGTGGCCTTGCTCGCCGCACTCCTGCTCCTCTCGCTCACCGCGGCCTGGGGTGCCCCTGAGAGGGCGCCCCAGGCCGTTTTCGTGCCCCTCGACGACCGACCGTCAACGTTGCTGTTCGTGCGCCAGATCGCGCGCATCGGAGGCGGATGGCTGCGCACCCCTCCTCGCGCATGGCTCGGGCGGTATCTCATCCCGGGGAACGCCGACGCCATCGGCGCCTGGATGGCCGGCACTGAAGCAACACGCTGCGCGGACGCCATCGTCTCGGCTGACATGGTCGCCTACGGCGGTCTGGTGGCGTCGCGCAACGCCCAGACCCCGCTCGACGTTGCCCTGCGACGACTTGAGGCCCTCGATGCGCTGGCCGGGCCGCGGCGCCGGCTCGAGGTCTTTGCCATCATCCCGCGCCTGTCGCTGCTCACCTCGAGACGAGAAGCGCCCTATGAGCGTCGTCTGGCCCTGTGGGCCACTGACCCGGACGCATCCGCGCCCGCTGACGTTCCCACCGATGTGGTCGACGAGTACCTGCGGGTTCGCGCGCGCAACCTGGCCGTGCTGATGCGATTGCTCGACCGTGTGGCGGACGGGCGAATCGACCGCCTCGTCATCGGTCAGGACGATTCAGCAGGCACCGGCCTGCACGCCCGAGAGCAGGCGCAGCTGCGGGAGACCATCACGGCTCGGCAGCTCGGCGGGCGGGTCATGCTCGTGAGCGGCGCCGACGAGATCGGCATGGACCTGGTGACGGGGTGGCTCGCGCGCAGGTACGGCTGGTGTCCCGCCTTTCGCGTGGTGTACAGCGACCCGCAGGCGGCCACGACCATCCCTCCCCTCGAGAGCCTCCCGCTCCACACAGCGGTCGCCGACCACA
>RGZZ01000362.1 GCA_010028905.1 Pseudomonadota bacterium
GCGGAGGACAATGCCCCACGCTCGGGCGGAACGCGCTGGCCGGTCAGGGCTCTCATCTGCTGCGGCGCTGTGTCGATGGTCATTGTCGATCTCGTGTGTGTCTGGCGCAGCGTGCGTCGTGCGGTTCGGAGATGGCCTGACGGCGCCGAGCGCCGTATCGTGCGGCTTGCATGCTCGGTTGGAGCCGGGTTGCGGGTGGATTTGCAGCGGGGCGTGTTCGGGTCGCGTCTTCACCGAACACGCGCAAACGCCGCAATGACGCCACTTCATACCGCGTGTTCGGGAAGGGGGAAATCGAACGGTCGCGGGACAGGTTTGCGGTACCGATACTCGTCATCGTGAGGAACCCATGGCCCGCAAGCCGACCTCTCCCAGCGCATACAGCTTCGAGCGCCTTCTTGCGCGTCTTTCGAATGAGCTCGTGGCCGCGCCCCTGGCGTCGCTCGACGAGGTCATCGTATGTGCACAGAACGCCATCGTGCACTTTCTCGATCTCGATCGGAGTACGCTGTTCGTGTTCGATGAGACCTCGGCCGCCCAGCACTTTCATCTCGCGGCCCGTCCGGGGTTCGAGCAGGTCGACATCGGGCCGCCGCACCTCGAGTTCCCCTGGGTGGCCAGTCAGATACTGGCAGGGAAGATAGTGCGGTTCACGCGCATCGACGATCTGCCCCCGGAGGCGGCCGTCGATTGCGCCACGTTCCATCGCGTCGGTCCGCGCTCGAATGTGACCTTCCCGCTGATTGCCGGTGGGCAGGTATTCGGCGCTCTCGCGTTCGGGGTGCTGCGCGAGGAGAGCGGCGCTGGCTCCCCTCGGTGGTGCGTCGCCTCGCCCTGCTCGCCGAGACCATCGCCAACAGCATCTACCGCAGACGGGCCGATGAGGCGCTGCGCAGCAGCGAGGCGCGCATGCACCCGGCGCTCGACTCGGCCGAGGTCGGCCTGTGGTCGTGGGACGTGGGGGCCGACATGTACTGGGGTTGCGACCTCCTTCGTCGGCTGTACGGTGAGCCAGAAGCGGGGTCATTGCGCGTTGACGATCTCTTCGCGAAGGTCGACGAGCATGATCGCGCGGCGCTTCGTGCGGCCCTCGACGCGTGCCTGGGTGATGCCAGCGAGCTTCGCATCGTGCGTGCAGACGGGCTGGTTCGCTGGATCTCGAGCCGTGGGCGCCTGATTCCCCTGGGGTATGGAGATGCAAAACGTCTTGTCGGCGTGTCGTACGACGTGACCGCGCGCGTGCGGGCCGAGCAGGGCGAGCTGCGCATGCGCGCTGAGCTGGCCCACGTGGCGCGTCTCGCCACCTTGAGCGAGCTCTCGGCGAGTCTCGCCCACGAGCTGAACCAGCCGCTCGCGGTCTTGCTCAGCAATGCCCAGGCGGGCCTGCGCCTCCTCGACTTCGATCCTCCGGATCTCGATGAGACGAGGGTGACGCTCGATGACCTGGTTTCTGATGTCAAGCGCGCCAACGAGGTGGTGCGGCGCGTCCGCCAGCTGGTGCGCACCGGAGAGCCGGAAACCAGCGCGGTCGATCTGGCCGAGGTCGTTTCAGACGCGCTTCACCTGCTGACAAACGACGCCCTTCAGCGGCGCGTGCGGGTAGAGACGCACATCACGCCTGTGCCGCCGGTGCGCGCCGACCAGCTCAAGGTTCAGCAGGTGGTGATGAACCTGCTCATCAATGCATTCGAGAGCTTTCCCCGCGAAGTCGGGTCGGAGCCGCGCGAGGTCGATGTCGCCCAGACGCCACCACCAGCGCTCACGCGGGCGCCACCGTACGCCAAGCCGCTCGTGCCCATGTAGCGGTACTGCAAGAACAGCGCCGTCTTGGGGTCGACGTTGTACGAGAGCCCGAGCTTCACCTGATAGGCGAATGCGGTGGTGCTGACACCCGGCGTGTCGAAGACATCGAGCTGGTGCTGCGCTCTGCAGCCTGAGCTCAGATTGGTGAGTCCCGCACTGAGGCCGGCGTACCAGCCTTCTCCGGCGAGGGCGAGGTGCTCTTCGACGGCGCGCTGTTCGTTGTGGGAGCTTCGTCAGCACGTTCGACCGGCGCCATCGACAGGGTGAGGAGCGCCACCGCGGCCACGAGGCCACGGAGGGGGTTCAGCTTCACGTTGACCCCTCCTGGAGAGTCTTGGACTGCCGCGTTTGGCTCGGGCAATCCGCCCTGGATCCTGCCATCTCCCCGGGCTCCGCAGATAGTTGGACCTTGGTCCTACTGAGGGCGATCTCGACGGTGACACGCGGTGACGAGGAGAGAGCAAGGTCTCAGGTGCACGAGAGCACCTGATAGAAACGCACGAGGTCGGCGGCCGACGCAGCTCGCAGGTTCGCCATGACGCGGCTGCGGTGCGCCCTCACGGTCTTCTCGGCGATGCCTGGCTCGGAGGCGATCTGCTTGTTGAGCGATGGTCGGTCGGCGAGCGCGCGTTGCAGTGCGAGGCCCGTCATCTCGGGCATCTGCACATCGAGTAGGAGACATTCTAGTCGGTTGAAGAGGCCTTGCGCGAGAAACGAAGAGGGACTTTCAAAGCAATCGACCTCGAACCCAGGGGTCGAGATCATGCGCTTCAGGGCGCGTCGCACCGAGGCATCATCGCCTACGATGTAGATGGTGGGGGGTGTCAAGGCTCTTGACTGATAGCAGGTGAGATGGGACCGGACAGCGTCGAGGCAGGTTGGTACCTGGGCGTATGGCAGAAGCGCCGTCCAACCCGTTGCGCTTGCTTGTGCGATGCAGCCTCATCTGCGGAAAAGCCAGCAGCCGGCTACATCGTCTGTGGAAAAGCCGGCTGCTGGCTTTTTCGCACCTGGGGGCCTTGGTCAGCCTGGCCCGTGCCCCCAGGCGCCTGGGCCAGCGCAGTTCACAGTGGGTGGTTCTGTCGGTTGCGCTCGTGGACATGACGTCACCGTTACAACCCTCGGGTGTTGTGAGCGCTGCTCAAGCTCGCTGACGTGGCGTGATGACTCTCGCCTGAGGGTCCGGCGCCACTCACCTCCGAGGCGGAGCACTCTTCGGGTGCGAGGGTTCCCGTCGCAAAGCCGCCGATCACATCACGAATCCTCGGATTGAACAGAACGCCCATGTGACCGCCGTATCGGTACTGCTCAATGAGCTGATCCGGCGCGTGGTCGTCTGCCAGGCTGGAGAGCTGCGCCACGTTGTCGGGCGTGAGAATGAGGTCGTCGCGGGAAGTGAGCACCATCACGGGAACCCCCTTCCCAGTCACCTGGCCGAGCAGCGTGTCGAGTCGATTCCCTTGCGCCACTGCGTCGACGGTGGTGGCGTGCCCCTTGAACCACGGGTCGTGGGGCAGCACTGTGCGCGTGTATTCGTCGAACGTCGCTGCCGACGCGGGGGGGTCGAGCTGAGACAGGGTTCCGCGGAGGATTCGCTCCGGGCCATAGTGGCGTGTGGCGAACTGCTCGGTGGCGTCGTCGCGCCAGCGCGCGATGGGGCTTGCGATGAAGCTGTCGTAGCCCTGGTCTGCGATCTCCGACCAGTAGACCAGACCAGTGGCGATGAGACGGCTGTTGGGTGCGAGGGTTGCGTTGCCCATCTTGTCCATCTGGTGAACGCTGTCGAGGAAGCTCATCGGAGGAGAGACCGCCGTGAACGTGCCGTTGATGACGGGTGGGGCGCCCGCTTGCTGCTGGTCTCGGAGCGCGGCGGCTCCCAGCAGGCCGCCGTAGGAATATCCCACCGCTGAGACGTGCCGATAGTGCGCGGGATTCTCACGAGAGAGGTGGCGCACGATGTCGACGACGGCACGGCTCTCGACGGGCAGAACGCCAGGCAGGTGTCGCGGATGCGCCTCGAGCCACGCGTCGCTCCAGGGGTTCGGAACGACGGTGAAGTTCATGCCGTGATCGAGGGCCACCTGTTCGAGCTGACGTGCAACCGAGGCGCTCCCGTCGTCACCGATGCCGGGAAGGATGACGAGCATCGCAGCATCCGGCCCGTTCGACAGGTTGCGCTCCACGCGCAGGGGGTCCCGGAACAGAGCGGGCATCGTCACGAAAACCGGGTCAGTCTTGACTCGCGGCGTGTTGAGGGTGGCGTCGAACGCTTCGGCCACCGTCGCCACGTACGGGCTCATGGGGGCGAAGTCGGTGCGCGCAATGGCGTCAGCGGCGCTCCGGACGACCGCAGGCGAAGCGGCTGACGACAGGGTGGGAGACGTATCCGGGGCTGCTGTGGTCTGGAAGGCATAAGGCAGCGGTGCGGTTGCGTCCGCTGTCGTACGGTGCGTTGTGCTGGGGACGGGCGTGCAGGAAACGGTTTGCGAAATCTGGGGAGCAGGTGTGAGCGAGAGCTGCACAGGCGCTGCTGCAGCAGCAACGGGCGACGAGATGAGCTGCAGGGCCAGCAACGCGGCAAGGCCCGTTCTCTGTGCCATCGAGGGGCCGTGAGATGTGACCGCGGGCGCCGTTGCGTGCGCGTTTGTCAGTGGGGTCTGCAGAGCCTCCACGGAGGCCGCCGCGGAATCCCCCCGTCCGATGGACCATGGGTTCTGTGTCCGCGGGAATCGGGGCTGGGTATCGCTCGTAGCGCCCGTGTCTAGGGCTGGCGCACCCTGAGATGGCGCACCTCCGGGCGTCGTTGGCGCGGGCCACGGGTTGAAAGAGAGACGGGGAATGCCCATCAGCCCTGGTGCCTCGCCACGTCAAGGGACGCTTGGGTGCGAGCAGATCTGGGGAACTCGCTGTGCACGGCAGCGTTCTGGGTTCTCTGCAGGCTGCAACGCTTGATCAGCACGCGTGAGACCTCATGGTGGACATCGCTCTCCTTCAAACGCTCCGCAGTGTACCCCTGCATGTTGAAAATCGTCTGAAACGAGTGCTGGCGGGTCTGGTTCCCCTCAGGCTCTCGCGCCTACTCTTCACCCCTCAGACACTTGCGCCAACTTGCATCGTTGTGTCTCACCTATCATAGGCACAGCGGGACATTCTGGGCTGAGTTTTGCAGAACACTCTGAAACCCCGTAACGACGCATTTCTTCAGAGCTTATTCTGAGCATCTTGCGCCAGAACTTCGCTCTTCCACCTTCGAGTAGCCTGTTCTGTGTGGAGAATCTCAGAACCAGATGCCAAAAGCGGCTTGAGCGCCTGGTCAGAGCGTGTCCTGTGAAGATGGGAGCAGAACTCTGGTTTTT
>RGZZ01000363.1 GCA_010028905.1 Pseudomonadota bacterium
GAGATGCGTGCCATCTTGATGATCGACTTCCTCCGTGACGAGGCCGACCTGCCGCGCAGACGTGAGATCGCAACCGCGCTGTCCCAACGCCTGCTCGGCCCCCGCGATCATGCCTGGCTGCACGCCGCTGGGCTCGACTGTGACGCGGCCCTCACCGAAGCCATGACCCGCGCGCCCATCCCCCAGGCCACCCTCGACTTCTGCCGAGAGGTGGTGGCCGAGAACGGCCTCATCTTCCCATGACCTCTCACTTTGTGCACGCGTCCTGCCGGGACACGCGCACGGGAAACACGAAAGGAGCCCCGTCCAGTGACACGTGAAGAGTTTGAGCGCCAGCTCGTCGAGAAAGCCCAGAAAGACGCCGCGTTTCGCGGCAGGCTGATCAGCGACCCGAAGGGCACGCTCGAAGCCGAGCTGCAGTCGGTGAAAGCAGGCATCTCCCTGCCCGCAAACCTGAAGGTCACCGTGGTGGAAGAGAGCGCCGATCACATCTACCTGCGCCTGCCCGCCGCCGCGTCCACTACCATGTCAGAGCAAGAGCTCGTGGCAACGACCGGTGGCGCGGGAGACCAGCCGCCCCCCGCCAGCATCGTGGTCGGCCTGGACGTCGTGGTCGTCGTGGCGCCGGGCCCGGAGGTGGGCGTGGTTCTCACGCCGGGCCCGGGTCTCATCGTCGCCGTCGCCTGATCTCGACGAGCGCGCAGCGACGGCTGCGCCCCCGCGGTGGGGCAGCAGCCGTCGTTTCTCGTTCTGCGACCTTGGTCTGAGCTAGAGGGCGACCATTGCCGCCGCATCCCCGGCCGCTGGCCGTGATGAAACCGTTCACGTGACCGAAGTCACGGCCCGCTGCGACGCGATATACTCTGATCAGCAGATGATTCCAGCGTCAGGGGGATTTCGCCGATGCACCGACCTTGCGCACTCGAGTTGCCCCACCCGCGACCGCTCACCGCTCGACCGACCCGCCGACCGATGGCACCGCTCATGGTCGCTTGCGCCTTTGCCTGGCTCGCCATCGGAGCCGCGGGGGCCGCACCTTCCGCCGAATCCGCCCGCGACGCGAGATTCTCGAAGAACAGCAAGCCCGCCGCGAAGCCGAAGATCTCGCCCAAGCTCGCGGCCCTGCTCGTCGGAAGATCCGCAGCCGCCATCACCGCCACAGACGTGTGGCTCAGCCCCCGTCTGCGTGGCGCCGATCTCGAGCGACTCAAGGTCGGTGATCAAGCCGGACTGCTCAAGATCATCGGCCCAGATGCCACCACCGAGCTGTTCGTCAAGCAAGATCCGCACATCAGCATCAAGGGCCTCGACACAGTGCTGCTCGCTCGGGTCACCCCAGACGACCGACGCAGGGTGCTCGAAGCGATGCAGATCTCAGTCGCAGAGATCGACACCGTGACACGCTCGATCATCGAACACTTCGAACAGCTGCCGCAGCGTCAAGCGGTCGCCCTCCTCGGAGTCATGGGCGCCGCGCACGGCCATGAGACCACAGCCGCGAGCAGCGTCGCCCGAGCCTTTCTTGGCCGGTTGCTGGGCACCACGCAAGACGTGAGCCTGCGGCGGCAGTGCGTTCTCGCTCTAGCGATTGCGGGAGCCACCGATGAGACCACGGTTCGTCGCGTCGTTGCGTTCATGACCGAGAGTCACAACGCCTGGGAGACCTTCACCACACAGCAGTTCTTCGACTTCCACCGCGACTATGTGCGCTCTCTGGCGACAGCCTCTTCTATCGCCGAAGCGCTCGAGCGCTCTGGCAACCCGTACGCACACGACATCGCCGCAACCCTCCTTCGCTGACCCCCGACCCCGTGGAGGGCTGCGGCCCCGCTCAGTCGAACGTCACCGTCGTCATGAGCAACGAAGCTACACCCTCCATCGATTCCGAATCACATCTGGGCCCCTCACCCAGCCGTGACCGACTCGCGGTGTTCGAAGACCAGATTGCGCGAGTGCGAAGCGGAGCGCTCTCGCCCTACGAATTCGGCACCTGGCTCGAGGAGATGGCCGCCCAGATGGCCGAGCGGCAGAAGCAGCTGCAAGAGATCTACTCCTCACTTCCGCCCGAGCTCGAAGGGGCCTTCGGTGACGAGGCCCGAGTCGGCTTCGAAGGGGTCTCGTTCTACCTTACCGGCGTCGAGCACCTGAGGGCCTACGTGCTGGCGCCCAACGAGGCCCTGCTCGACCGCGCCCTCGACGCCATGCACGAGGGCAACCGCCTCATCATCGAGGCCATGCAGATCAACCGCGACAATCGCGAGGCCGACGACGAGCCGAGCCCCCTCGACGAACCCCTCGACGACGTCGAAGACGACACGCTCTAGGCGAACCGCGTCTCGTGCGCGTCGACCGTCAACCCTCGTGCAAGAGACGCCTTCGTCAGAGCGTCGCGGCTTGAGGAAGGCGCGGCTCGTCTCGTCGCGCGGCGCGCGCCTCTCGGGCCAGTCGAGCGACACCGTCGACAAGTCCGCCGAAGATGAAGCCGTGCACCGGATAGAGCAGGTACCAGTACATCAGTCCGAACAGACCGCGAGGCGCGAAGAAGGCGGTCTGACGCAGCTCGCACCCCTCGTCGGTGGGCACCGCCTCGAACTGCAGCCATGCTCTGCCCGGAACCTTCATCTCCGCGCGCAAGCGCATCAGACGGTCGGGCTCAACCGCCTCTACGCGCCAGAAATCGACCACATCTCCCACGCGAATCTCATCCGGGTGTCGACGACCACGCCGCATGCCCACGCCACCAAGAAGGCGATCAATGATTCCGCGCACCCGCCACGTCCAGTCGAGGTACAGCCATCCGCGTTCCCCCCCCAGGCCAGAGAACGCGCGAAACGCATCGGCTGGGGAGACCTCGAGCTGGCGGACCCGACGCTCCACGATCATCCCTTCGGTGACGTGCAGCTCGACGGGGCGAGCGCGCATGCTCGACGACAGCGAGTCATACCACGTCGTGTTGAGCGTATGGTCGTGGATGCGGCGCAGCGCGCGCTCGACAGCCTCATTGTAGGTGATGGGATCGATGTGCGGAAACAGGCGGCGCGCCTCTCGTGTATCGGCCACCACCTCGTTGCGCAGCCCCTCGATGAGCGGGCGCGCAATAGACGAGGGCACGGGGGTGACGAAGTGCACCCAGTACGACGACAGGCGAGGCGTGAGAACGGGCACGGGAATCATCCAGCGGCGCAGCCCTCGAGCCTTCGCATAGCCCATCATCATGTCGCCGTACGATAGCCTCTGCGCCCCCCCGATCTCGACCACGTGAGAACCGCCCTCCGCCTCGATGGAGCCCACAAGATACGAGAGAACGTCGCGGATGGCGATGGGCTGGGCCAACGTGTAGACCCAGCGCGGACAGATCATGACCGGCAGGCGCTCGGTGAGGTCGCGGATGAGCTCGAACGAGAGGCTTCCCGAACCCACGATGACCCCCGCGCGAAACTCCAGCACGTCTGGCCCGTGGGCGCGAAGCTCATCTGCCACGGCCTGACGCGAGCGCAGATGCTTCGAGAGCGCCCCATCGTCGCTGCGACCGAGCGCGCCGAGATAGACGATGCGTCGCACCCCGGCTGAACGGGCCGCCTGGGCAAAGTTCCGAGCGCAGTCGAGATCGCGCTCGTGGAACCCTTCGCCCCCTTGCATCGTGTGCACGAGAAAGAACGCCGTATCGATGTCCTCGAACGCCTCTTTGAGGGTTTCAGGACGCAGAAGGTCGCCACACGTCAGGTCGACCTTGTCAACCCACGGCCGCCCTTTCAGACGCGCGGGATCGCGCACGAGGCACCGCACGGGATGCCCTTCCTCCAGCAGGCGAGGAACCAGGCGCCCGCCCACATATCCCGTTGCACCTGTCACCAGCACGTTGCGCGTCATACGATCGCACCTCCATTCGAGTCATACCCTCGAAAAGAAGTATACAACACCTATACAACGAGCGCAACGGTCAGGAGCGCACTGCACGCGTGAGCGTCTGCATGGCAGTATCCGCCCACTCCGATCGTGGCGACTCGGTGACCAGTCGAAGGATGGGCTCGGTGTTCGATGGACGCACGCCCACCCATGACCCGTCGTCGTAGCACACGCGAACCCCGTCAACGTGGTCGACTCTGCCCCGCGGAAAAGCCTCTTCAACCCGTTCAAACACCTGAGACAGAGCGCCCCGGCCAGGAGATGGCACCTTCGTCTTGCGCTCGTGGAATCGAGGTAGCGCCCTCAAGCGCTCTGACAGCGTGGAGGCCGCGCCCGAGAGGCACTCGAGCACCAGGGCCATGCCCACAAGACTGTCGCGTCCGAACGACACCGCTGGCCAGATGACACCCCCATTCCCCTCGCCCCCGAAGGCGAACCGATCTTGCTCGCAGGCCCGTGCCAGGGCACGCGACAAGTTCACCTCGCCCACCCGCGTCTCCACGATCTCCGCGCCGTGCCTGGCGACAACGGCATCGACGGCGCGCGTGGTGGAGAGGTTCTTCACCACGACCGCGGCGCGCGTGTCGCCTCGCCAGGCAGCACCGCTGCCCTGCATTCCTGTCGCGCGCTGCGAGAGCACGTGGTCGACCGCGAGAACCAGGGTGAACTCCTCACCTGCGGGAACCCCCTGCTCATCGACGAGGGCCAGGCGGTCGGCGTCGAGGTCCTGGGCGAACCCGACGTGACACGCAGCGCGCCGCACGGCCTCGATGAGGTCGCCGAGGTTCTCTGGAAGGGGCTCTGAGTCGCGCGCGGCCTGCACATCGAACACCTCGCAGCCGAGCCGGTCGAGCAGCAGACGAGCGGCATCGTGCCCCGCTCCCCGTCCGGCATCAAGCGCGACACGAAATCCGCGGGCGCGCACGGCATCGACGTCGACCTGCGTCAGAACGCGTTGCACGTGCGCCTCCACCGCTTCGTCGTGCGCGTCCTCGAAGCGGGGCGCACCGGAACCTGGGGGCGCGCCGTCGGTCACCAGCGAGAGCAGCCGCGCGGTCTGCGCCTGATCGAGCACCGTGTTCTCGCCGCGGCGAGACCACGACGCCATCGACGTCGAGGCAGGCGGAGCGCCGCACCCCATGAAGAACTTGAAGCCGTTCCACTGGGCCGGATTGTGGCTTGCCGTGACGATGACCCCGCCGTCTGCCCGGAAGTGCTCGAGAC
>RGZZ01000364.1 GCA_010028905.1 Pseudomonadota bacterium
ATTTGCGCTTTCCCCGAAGCCAGCAGCGCCCTCTCTACGGGGGGAAGACATGTTCGTCCGTCGCCGCAGAGGCCAACACCTCTCTTCCATTCACCGCAAGACCGTGCCAGACCGATCTGCCCGTGAGCTCGACGGTCACCTGCGCCACCTTGCAGGGCTGCACAACCAGATTCGCAACCTCATCGGGCTTGCGCTCGACATCATGCGCCACAAGAAGGCATTCTCTCGCCTGGGATACAGCACCATGGCGAGCTTTGCCGCACAAGAGCTCGGCATGCAGGCTGGCCAGGCGTTCGAGACCTCACGCATCGCGGGCGAGCTTCGGCACCGCCCCGTCACGCTTCGTCGCCACCTGAACGGGCATCTGTCCTACGGAGTTCTGCGCATGATTCTGCCGAACACGCCACGCGAGCTCGAAGATCAGACGTCTGCCCTGTTCGCCAACCTCACCGTCGCTGAAGCCGGTCAGGCACTGTCACGGTTCCAAGCCCTCTACGACGAGGCGCGTTCAAGAAGCGCGAAAGCCTCTGGCGATGAGAAGCGCAAGCCTGAAGAGAACAAGCAAGATGACGAGACCTCAAGCACCAGCCAGCGAAACAGCGTGAAGCCTTCCCCTGACGGGAGAAGCGCCCAGAGTTCCCCAACCGCTCACGACTTTGAACAGCGGCTGGCAGAGCTGGCCCGTCGCGCGGCTGAATGCGCTCTCCCCCTCGGAGCAAGTGCTTCTCTCGAAGAGACAACAGAGGAAGACGGTGAGACCATAGAGGTCACCGCCTCCCCATCACTCAGCGCGCGCTTCCTCGTGGGCGTCGAGCTGGCACGCCAGATCGAGGGAGCCGACCTTCCCGTGCACGCGTGTCTCGAGATGTGGGCCGCTGAGATGATGAGCGGCGTCGGCGCCGACGCACTGCAGCGGCTGGCCGACGAGACCGACAGAATCGGGGCAGCCTGCGCGGCAGATGCCGAACAGGGAGCCTCGGGGGAGCCGTCGACAAGCAACAAAGGTGCTGCGGGAGAGGCTGATGCGGAAGGTGGGGCGTCCGGCGAAGGCGAGGCCGAAGATGAGGCAACAGACAATCAAGACCTGGAGCGTGAACCGCTGCGCGTCAGAAATCTCGACCGTGCAGCCGATCGCGCTTTCTGGAAATCTGTGGAGAACGACATCCATGCCTTCAACGATCACTGGGGGTTTCTCGACTGGCAGCTTCCTCAGCTCGAGAACCTCGAACATCTCGCCGCACGCGATGACATGACGCTGAACGACCTTCGTCACCGTCTGTGTGAGCTGCGCAACATCGATCTGCGCGTCGACCGGCTTCTTCGAGAAGGGCTCTGGCGCTTTCGCCGCGCCCGTCACCACCGTGAGCTCGACTTCGTCGACATCGGCCATTACGGTCAAGAGCGCCTGCACATGAGTCGCAGCACCGTGAAAGCCCTGGTCACACTCGAGCACCGACTACGCAGGTTCCCTCACATCCGCGCCGCCCTCGATGCAGGCACACTTCACGAGAACCAGGCTGCGCTGCTCGTCACCATCGCAACGCAAGAGAACGAGATCGCATGGTTGAACCACGCACAGCAGACCACCGTGCGCTTCCTCCGTGATGACATCAAGGAAGCCGAGCACATGCGCGTGTTCGATCCTGAGCGGTTCCGACAGACCCACGGTCTTCCATCGCAGCCGATGATCCAAGCCAGAGCCGCGGCGCACGAAGCAGCGCGTGCGCAGAGAAGAGCAGCGCGCTCCACGTCTAAAAGCCAGACCTGCGCAGCCGGGAGCGACGGCGAGGGCGCAGACGAGAACAAGTCGGCCGACGCATTGGGCCAGACCTGCGCAGCCGGGAGCAATGACGAGGGTTCAGAGGGCGCAGAGTCCAGCGCAGCTCAACCACCACCGCGTCGCCGTCGCCCGATGCGGGCCCCATTGCCCCTCCCTGTCTTCCGAGAGCGCCTGAAAATCGTCCTCGACGACGTGAAAGGACGTTACGATGACGACCCCTTCAAAGGCGCCCATGTCCGCCTTCGCCTCTGGATACCGGCATCCATGGCGCCGTTCCTCCAAGCAGTGATGCGCACGTCGCGAATCGTGCTCGGAGGGTACGGCGGCTTCAACGAAGCCCTTGAGCTCTGCCTCGATGCCTTCCTCACGCAATACGGCGACGAAGCCCTGCGCGAGCTTCGCCAGCATCCCATTCTCGCTCGCGATGGCTGCCGATGCGCAGTCCCCACCTGTGGTCGCCGTGGCATACTGCACGTGCATCACATCGTATACCGATCGCATGGCGGCGACAACGACACCACCAATCTGGTAACCCTGTGCGAATCCCACCACCTGTACGGCGTGCATCAGGGCCGCATCGCCGTCAGCGGTCACGCACCCGACGCGCTGCACTGGAGGCTCGGCGTGCAACCGGATGGCACTTCGGTCATGACGGTCGAAGGACGAACCATCGTAGCGCAACCCGAGACCGTGACTGCAGCGGCGTGAACTCAACGGCGATCCACGCCAAGAGGGAAAAGTGCCAGCTCGAGCGGCTACCTCCCTGCGCAACCCGCTACCCCCCCGCGGCCAACGCCCCTCCGCGATAGCGCTCCCGCAACAAGGAAATGAGCGGCTCGTGCACGCGACCATTGGTGGCCAGCACATGCGCCGTGGGTATCGCCACCGAACCACCATCATAATCGGTCACCACACCACCCGCCTCACGCACCAGCAGAGCTCCCGCGGCCGTATCCCAGCTCTGCACCCCTTCCTCGAAGTACCCCTCGAAGCGCCCACACGCCACCCCCGCCAGGTCGAGCGCCGCCGCACCATTGCGCCGCAGATCACGACATCGCGGAAGCACCCGGGCGGTGTTGTCGACGAGCGTCTCCGGATGCGCTTTGGTCCAGTACGGGTACCCCGTCGCCAGCAGCGCGCGGTCGAGATCGTGCACTCGGGTCACGGCTAGACGCCGGCCGTTGCACCACGCGCCCTCCCCGATCGCGGCAGTGAACATCTCGTCGAGCATGACGTTGTACACCGCGGCCGCCACCACACGCTTCTCCGGTGGCCCATCTCGGCGCTCCAGCCCGATGGAGACCGCAAACCAGGGAATGCCGTAGAGGTAGTTGGTCGTCCCATCGAGCGGATCGACGTGCCAGCGATACAGCGCGCCTCCGTCACCCTCGGGACCGCTCCCCTCTTCGGCGCGCACCTCGTGATCGGGAAAGCGGCGGGTCAGCTCACCCACAACGATCGCCTCCGACCGCTTGTCCATCTCCGACACCACGTCGTTGACATTGGTCTTCGAGTCGATCGCGTGCTCGCCCCCGAAGCGCTCTCGCAAGATATCGCCCGCGGCGCGCGCGATCTCAGCCGCGGCCTGAGCGAAGTGCAGATGGCTCTCTCTCATCGATGCGGGCTTTTGAACCCCGCCGCCCACACTCCTCCCGACGCAACCTCACACCGCAACCTCACACCGCAACCTCACACCGCAAGCCAGCACGATGCAGCACCTCTCCCACACCACCGGCGCCACGCCTACGGTCCGCCCGGCTCATCCTCCCACGGCAGCAGAGTCACCTCACGCACGCTCTGGGCGCTCACAGCGATATCTGGCTGCTCAGCCCATCCTTGAGGCTGCTCCGCCCACCCCTGAGGCAGCTCTCCAGCCCGCGCCGGCTGCTCGACCCGTGTCAGGTGGGTGCGAAACCACTGTGCAGCGAGGGTGGCCACGCGATCTAGCGCCCCTGGTTCCTCGAACAGGTGGCTCGCCCCCGGAACCACCTCGAGCCGGCAGACGCACGGCATCTGCCGCTGCGCCGCTTCATTGAGCGCCAGCACCTCCACGTCGGCGCTCCCCACAACCAACAGCGTGGGGCAACGCACCTCCGAGAGGCAGTCGCCCGCGAGATCCGGTCGCCCCCCTCGGGACACCACGGCCCCCACCCGACGCGGGCGCAGCGCCGCGGCAACGAGAGCTGCCGCGGCCCCCGTGCTCGCACCGAAGCACCCCACGGGGAGCCTTCGGGTATCGGGGCGCGTGGCGAGTCCGTCCACCACCGCGACCAGACGGCGAGCCAGCAGGCCGATGTCGAAGCGCAGGTGGCCGGTGTAGGCCTCAGATCGTTCCTCGGCCGCCGACAGCAGATCGAGCAGCAGCGTGCCGAGACCCGCCTCACGCAAGCGCGCAGCCACGTGCCGATTGCGCGGCGAGAAACGGCTGCTGCCGCTGCCGTGCGCGAACACCACGAGCCCCCGCGCCCCTACGGGAATCGACAGGCTCGCTTCCAGACAGGCCGTTCCGGCCATCAGCTCAACGTCATACTCTCTCTTCACAGGTCGACTCCTTACCGGCATCGAGGGGTGCAGGTCGCTTCCCCTCGCGTTCGGCTTGCTCGAGCAAGGCTTGCACCTCTGCGTCACCGGTCTGCTCGAACGTGCGGTACCACTCGCTCACCGCAAAGAAGAACCGAGGCCGAGCGAGGCACACCACGTGATCGGCCACCTGAAGAAGCGCCTCACACGTCTCCGGAGCCCCGACCGGAACCGCCACCACCAGCGTTCGGGGATGCAGGGCGCGCAGCGCGAGGCACGCGGTTCGCATCGAGGTGCCCGTGGCAAGCCCGTCGTCCACCACCAGTACGGTGCGACCACGCACATCGAGGGGAGGCCTGCCCCCGCGATACAGGGATTCGCGTCTGCGCAGCTCTCGTGTCTCGTCGACGGTTGCGCGCTCGATCGCCTCCGAAGGCACGCCGTAGCCCACAACCACCTCTTCATTGAGCACGCGCACGCCTCCGCTGGCCACCGCGCCCATGGCGAGCTCCACGTGCCCCGGCAGTCCGAGCTTGCGCACCACGCAGACATCAAGTGGCATGTGCAACGCCCTGGCCACCTCGAACCCCACGGGAACACCGCCGCGGGGCAGCGCTAGAACGACCACTTCCGGATCGTCGGCGAACGAGGCGAGGGCGCGAGCGAGAAGGCGACCCGCGGCACGCCGGTCGGCGAACGGGAGCACGACGGACTCCTCGCCTCCCCCGTGTCGGCTCTGGTATTCTGCGTTCGAGACACTGGTCTCTTCGGGCATGGCATGTCTCCTCTGTGGTCTCCCTGAGGATGATACCCACTCCCCCCAGCCCCCC
>RGZZ01000365.1 GCA_010028905.1 Pseudomonadota bacterium
TCCTGCCGGGAGGCATCCTGCCGTCTCGCCGACCTGCAGCAGAGAGCGGCCCCGAACCCGAGACGCTCACCGAGGTCGCGGTTCTCTACACCCGCGTGCAGATGCTTCAGGAGCTGCTCGATCAGAGCCATCCCCTCGATGCCTTCGATGTGGTGGGCATGTACGAGCGCACGGTGGAGGCCATCGCAGCCATAAGCCGTGGGCGTGTTCTCGAGGGCTCGGGACCGATGCACGTCCTTCTCTTCGATGGGTCCATCGTGCAGAACCCGGTGGCCTGCGCCGTGAAGGCGGTGAAGCGCTTGAAGGAAGAGGTGGGGATGCTTGCGGAGCGCAGCGGCTGCCCGGAGGTGCAGGGGAACGCCTCCAGCCTATTCCTGAGCGCGGGTATCTTCACCGCGATGGTTCGACCCATGAAAGACGGCAGCGTTGACGAGCCGGTGCGGCGCGATCTGCTCAATGCCGCCCGCCGCCTGCATGACCTTTCTGCGGCAGAGCGCAAGTACTGCATGCTCTGCGAGGCCAGCTGGGAACGGGTGAAGACCGAGCTCCAGCCCGAGGCTGCCCCGTTCAAGCGGGTCTATGTCAGCGGCCGGCCGCAGCCGTTGCAGGTGTATGAGTTCGTGGGAGGCGGGCAGAGCGGAGGACGGGAGGTGGGCGTCGCCGGATGACGCCCTCGAGCGCGCATGTCCCTCTTGCCCACCGATGATCTCGCGCCGCTGACCCGGACCTCGCTCGCCCTTCAAGGCGTGGTCGACAAGCTCCTCGCCACCGTGCAGCGCGACGACTGCGTGACGGCGGTGCACACCGTTGAGCCTTGCGAGGCGCAGCACGCTGACTGGCCGGAAGGGCTTGACCCACGTCTGGTCGAGGCCCTGCGATCTCGCGGCATCGAGCGCCTCTACACCCATCAGGCGGAGGCTGTTTCACACGCACTGCACCAGCGCGACGTGGTGGTGGTCACACCGACCGCCAGCGGAAAGACCGTCTGCTACAACCTGCCCGTGCTCAACACCTTGCTCGCCGATCCGGACGCGCGGGCGCTGTACCTCTTTCCCACCAAGGCCCTGGCTCAAGATCAGCTGGCTGAGCTGCAAGACACCTCCGACCTCCTGGGCGAGGAGGCGGGCATCCGCGCCTTCACCTTCGACGGAGACACGCCAGACGACGCGAGGCGGGCCATACGCGCGCGCGCCCACGTGGTCATCACCAATCCGGACATGCTGCACAGCGGCATCCTTCCGCATCATGCGCGCTGGTCCCGCCTCTTCCAGAACCTGCGCTACGTGGTGATCGACGAGCTGCACACCTATCGGGGGGTGTTCGGCAGCCACCTGTGCAACGTGCTGCGCCGGCTTCAACGCATCTGCCGCTTCTATCAGGGCGATCGACAGCCCACGTTCATCATGTCGAGCGCCACCATCGCCAACCCCGGTGAGCTGGCGGCTCGCCTCATCGAGCGCGAGGTCGCCCTGGTCGATCGCAACGGCGCTCCGCGCGGGCGCAAGGAGTTCATCTTCTACAACCCGCCGGTCATCAACCCGGAGCTCGGCATCCGCCGCTCGTGCATCAACCAGGCGCGCTGGATCACGTCACGCTTCCTGCAGGCGGGCGTGCAGACCATCGCATTCACCACGTCCCGCCAGAACGTCGAGGTGCTCACCCGCTACCTCAAGGAAGACATCGAGCGCACCCCGCTCGAGCGTGGCACCGTGCGCGGCTATCGGGGCGGCTATCTTCCCAACACGCGTCGTGAGATCGAGCGTGGTCTGCGCAGCGGCGAGATTCGCGGCGTGGTGAGCACAAACGCCCTCGAGCTCGGCATCGACATCGGGCATCTCGATGTGGCTGTCCTGGCCGGCTATCCCGGATCGGTGGCGAGCACCTGGCAGCAGGCGGGCCGCGCGGGCCGGCGCAATGAGCGCTCGGTGGCGGTGCTGGTTGCCCGCAGCGATCCGATGGATCAGTTCATCGTGACGCATCCGGAATATTTCTTCGGGCGCCCTCCCGAGATGGGGCTCATCAACCCGGACAATCTCCTCATCCTGCTAAGCCACGTGAAGTGCGCGGCCTTCGAGCTGCCGTTCCAGGCTGATGAGCGCTTCGGGCGGGAGAGCCTGATAGAGATGCTCGACTACCTCGCTGAGGAGCGGGTTCTGCAGCGTCACGGCGACCGCTGGCACTGGGCGCAGGATGTGTATCCGGCCGATCAGGTGAGCCTGCGCAGCATCTCCACCGAGAACTTCGTCATCATGGACGAGACGCGTGACAACAGGGTCATCGCCGAGGTCGATTATCGGAGCGCGCCGACCACGGTGTATCAAGACGCCATCTACATGTGCGAGACCGAGCCGTACAACGTTCGTCGCATCGAGTACGATCAGCGCCGCGTGTATGTTCGCAAGGTGGAGGTCGACTACTACACCGAGGCCATCACGAACACGTCCGTGAAGATCCTCGAGACCTTCGAGTCGGAGAGCCTGCCTGGGGCCACGCGCGAGCACGGCGAGGTGCACGTGGCGTGGCGGGTGTCCGGCTTCAAGAAGATCAAGTTCCACACGCGTGAGAACGTGGGGTATGGCGAGGTGCATCTCCCCGATCAGGAGATGCACACCACCAGCTACTGGCTCACCTTGCGCGAGGAGGCCTGGCGACCGCTGGGCTTCACCCGCGCCGAGATCCTCGACGGCGTCGTGGGACTGGCCTACGTGCTCCATCACCTCGCGCCCATTCACCTGATGTGCGACATCGGAGACATCGCCCAGTGTGTAGGCGACCTCAATGCGCGATGGTTCGTGGGGCAGGATGCGGCGCGGGGGCGCTACACCCTCGAGCGGCCGGAGAGCGGTCCACCCGTGGTGCTCGAGCAGGGGATGCGTCTGGCAGGACCGTCGGCGTTGGCTGTCGATTCTCTGGAGAGCCTCGATCGATTCGAGCCCACGGTCTTCCTGTACGACAGCTATCCTGGCGGCATCGGGTTCTCGTCAGCGCTGTACGACGTGCACGCCCGCCTGCTGCGCGAGGCCAGCGACACGCTCGATGGCTGCGCCTGCGAGGCCGGGTGCCCGTCTTGCGTCGGCCCCGTGAACGAGGTGGGCGTGCGCTCGAAGGAAGTGGCACGGGCCATTCTCAGCGCCCTTCTCGTGTCGTCTCCCGCATTGCCCTGAGCCCCATCGTCAAGCCGAGTCCGAGGAGTACCGACATCGTGGATCTGCGTTCCCGGCTTGCCGCCCTCGGCGTCAGCGCCCCTGCGGCCCCTGCTCCTTCGCCCCAGGAGGCTGCGTCATCGGTGCGCGATCGCCTGCGCCGTCTCGGTGTGGAGGGCCAGCCTGCGGACCTGGAGCCCCTGCGTGCGGAACCGCTGCATCTGCTGCCGGGGGCGCGCGTGATGGGCGATGAGAGCACGGGCTATCTGCGCATCGAGCGCACACTCGATGCGCAGACGGGGGAGCGCTTGCGTGACTGGACCGAGCGCTGGCACGAGGATCATGCGCGCACGCTCGCACCCGAGGCACGGCTGCGCAGCGATCAGGCGGATCGAGCGCTGTTCATCGACACCGAGACCACCGGTCTCGGCGGCGCCAGCACGGTGGTCTTCCTGGTCGGCTGCCTCCACCTGGTCGATGGCGCGCCGCGATTGACGCAGCTCTTCCTCACCCATCTCGGCGGAGAGCACCAGATGCTCTCCGATCTGCTCGCGCTGACGGCTGCCCATGATTTCCTCGTCTCGTACAACGGCAGGGCGTTCGACGTTCGCGCGCTGGGGGATCGCTATGTTCTCAACCGCCTCCCCGAGGGCCAGCGCCTGCTCGACGAGCGGCCCCATCTCGATCTGCTGCATCCAGCGCGTCGCATCTGGCGCAACGCCCTCGATGACTGCCGCCTGGCGACACTGGAGCGCGACGTGCTGCAACGGCATCGCGGTCACGACATCGACAGTGCCAGCATACCGGGCGAGTACTATGCCTACCTGCGCAGCGGTCGCACCGATGGGATGCGCGCCGTGATCCGTCACAATGAGTGGGACGTGATCACACTGGCGCTGCTCGGCGCGCGCATGCTGCGCATGCTCAGCGATCCTGGCGACGCCGTGCTTCCGGCCGGGTCACCCGACACGGTGGCCGCGCTGCGACACGGGGAGGAGCGCGCGGGGCTGGGCGCGCTGCACGCCGCTCGAGGGGATGCCGTCCGCGCGGAGGCGGTGATGCGCGATGGGCTGCAATCGGCGAGTGCCGTCACCCGCTACCTTGCGCGCAAGCGACTGGCGTCGCTGCACAAGAAGCAGGGAGAGACGAATCGCGCGCTGTCCCTGTGGCAGATGATGATCGAGGAGAACGCCCTCGGCGAGCCACACCCCTATCACGAGATTGCAAAGGTGCTCGAGCATCAGCACAGAGATCATCACGCCGCGCTCGCGATCGTGGAACGCGCGCTTGCGATCTTCCACGGTCGGCCGGATCAGCGCCCCGCGCTCGAGAAAAGAAAGCAGCGCCTCGAGGAGGCGCTGCTGCGGAAGGAGCGAGCCAGGGCGACTACTTCTCGACGCGAACCGCCGTCGTGTTGACGGCGGCGTGCTCGACCCCTTCCTTCTCGTAGGTCAGGATGGCCTTGGTGTCGCCCACGCCCACGGCGCGGAAGCGCTGGATGGTGGTGGCGGGCTGTGGCTTCTGCTTCGGCTTTGGCGCGGGGGCCGGCACGACCGTGCGTCCCAGCGACTGCAGCACGCCGCCATCATAGCTGCGCTCCATCAGCTTCCAGGTCCACGCGGCATCGGGGCTGGCCAGCGGGATGCTGAACTCGTCTCCCGGCTGACAGTAGAACACCTGGCTCGTGGAGCGGGCCGCGCTCGTCGAAGGCTCGCTGCGCACAACCACGGTGAACGTGCGGGCGGGCGGCTTTCCCTTCTCGAATGCGCGCGCATAGGTGAACACGAGGGTTGTGAGGCCGGTCTCTCCCTGCTTCACGTGATAGACCGTCCATCCGGACGCGCCCGGGGCCGCCGACGTGGGTCGCACGTAGGCGCCCTTGTCGATGGTGAAGCCGTGCTGTGGCTTCATCGCCTTCACGCTCCACTGGTAGCCGGTGGTCGGGTTGCTCCGAAGGCTGATGGTGGCCTCCTCACCGTTGTGGAT
>RGZZ01000366.1 GCA_010028905.1 Pseudomonadota bacterium
AGCAGGGGCGGTCTGCGTGGGGTGAACGCGATGTTAACTCCCCGGCTGCTTTTCGCCGGAGGGGGCAGCGGGGGCAGCGCCGCCGCTCGGCTGCGAGGCGGGAGAGGCAGCGTCGCGCATCCACTCGGGAAGCGTGGGTGACGCCTCGAGCACGGGCTGGAGCAGCGCCTCTGCCCTTGTGGGGTGCTGCGGCTGGCGCAGGCACAGGTTCCAGAGCACGAACGCGTCTTGCAGCACGGCCTTCACGTCGATGGCCACGGCCTTCGGAGCCACACCGTAGGCGATGAGCGCCTTCTGGCCCGCGGCCAGCACGGTGGCTGCCCCATCGGTCGAGGCGATCTTCAGCTGCCCTTGCCACACGTGCACGTCGGCCTGGCCGTTGCGCACGGTGGCGGCGAAGACGCCGTCGGAGGGCGAGACGGTGACCCCCGCGGCACGCAGCGCGCATCGCGCGTTGCGGGTCTCCTCGACCCAGGCTGAACCGGTCACCAGCGCCACCTCGACCTCGGCCGTGCCGCTGCCGTTCTTGCCGGCCACCGCCTTCACCTCGAGGCGGGTTCCCGGGCTCAGGCGCACCGAGCCGCCGGTTCCGACGGTGAGCACGGCGTGCGCGGAATCGGTGGTGGTCACCACGTCGCCTGGAAGGAGACCCATGGCGCGGGTGATGTGTCTCGTGGTTCCGGCGCGCTCGACCTGCACGTCGCCGTCGCTGTAGGCGAGGGCTGCAGGAGCGCTGGCGGGGTTCTCACCGCCCGATGGGCGCAGCACGATGCTGAGCCCGATGACCGCGCAGAGCACGGCGGCGAGGAGGGTCAGCATCCCCGTGTAGCTCCGTCGGACGGGAGTCTTCGACGCGGATGGCGGGGAGTAGATGGTCTTGGGGAGGGCGCGCGATTCGCCCGCCGACGAGGCGGCGCTGGCGGGCGCCGATGAAGAAGCGGGAGGGGTCGACACGAGGGTGAGGTGTGGCGGCTGCGCCGCGCCCGATGCCGTGCCGCTGTCGGCCTCCGCCAGGCGCGCATCGAGGCGCGCCATGAACCCCTCGGGGAGCGGCATCGGAGCGATCTGGTCGAAGAGGGCTTCCGCGCGGCGCGTCACCTCGAGCTCGTGGGCGCAGTCGGCGCAGTCTCGCAGGTGCGCCTCGACCGTGCTACGCGCGTCCGCGCCGAGCGCGTCTTCGAGGTAGTCGAATAGCATGTCGTTCACGTGCCCCTGGCTCATGGCGCTCGGTGCCCTCCTGCGTGCTCGAGGTACGGCCGCAGCCGCTCCTTGAGCTCCTTCTTGGCGCGGTGCAGGCGCGTGCGCACCGCTTCCTCGGTGCACTCGAGCGTGCGCGCGATCTCGTCAAACCCCAGCCCTTCGATCTCACGCAGGGTGAACACGATCCGGTTTCCGTCCGACAGGGTCGAGATGGCTTCCTCGATGACCTCACCCATCTCTTGCTGCGCCGACCGCCGTTCTGGCGTCTCCCTGGCGTCGACCACCTCGCGCCGCATCTCGCCGTCTCCCCTGGAGACGGGTTCGTCGAGCGACTCGAAGCGAATCTTTCCCTTGACTCGCCGCAGCCAGTTCAACGCCTTGTTGACCGCGATGCGATGCAACCAGGTGTAGACGCTGCTCTCCCCGCGGAACCGGTCGATGGCGCGATAGGCCTGCAGCAGCGCGTCCTGCAAGAGATCTTCCGCTGCAGCCCGATCTTGCGTCATGCGCACGAGGACACTGTACACGCGGGGCGCGTAGGGCTCCACGAGTGTGCTGAACGCATCCCGATCCCCAGAGCGCACCCGCTCGAGGAGCTTCAGGTCGCGGTCATCCACGGTGTTCCTCCTGCACGTGTTCTGACCCGCGAAACCTTTGCGTGTGACATCGGGTCGAAGAAATATTCATCGGGGGGAAGCCGGGGCTGTCGGGCGTTCCCCTCGCCCCCCCCGCTTCTGGCTCGCGGCACGCAACCGTCATCATGCTAGGCCCAGCGGGTGCTGCGCACCTCATAGACCTTGATGGCCTGGTTGCGCCCTCTGACCTGCTGGGGACCGTGCGAGATGAACTCGATGCCGCGTGACGCGCGCCGATACACCTCGAAGTACAGATCTTCGCTGATCAAGATGCGAGAGGTCAGCCTCGGGTTCAGCCCCATGACCCGAGAGGTGAGGTTCACCGTGTCGCCCACGGCGGCGAACTCCATGCGATCGCGCGCGCCCACCGCGCCGTACACCACGGGGCCGGTGTGGAGGC
Organism: Pseudomonadota bacterium; assembly: GCA_010028905.1. Classification (NCBI taxonomy): domain Bacteria; kingdom Pseudomonadati; phylum Pseudomonadota; species Pseudomonadota bacterium. The sequence goes on from RGZZ01000366.1 coordinate 2,236, forward strand.
CGATCTTCACGTCGTAGAAACCGTCTTCACCCGTGGGGTCGAGGGCCTTCATCTCCTGCAGGCGGTCGACCATCTCGATGGCGGTCCAGAGGGCGAGCTGGGGATGGTCCGGGGTCTCCTTGGCCGCGTTGAACAGCACCATGATCTCATCGCCCACGAACTGCTTCACGGTGCCCTGGTTGCGCCCCACCACCTCGCACATCTCGCTGAAGTAGCGGTTCAGAAGCGTGATGACGCGGTCCGGGGGGAGATGCTCGCAGCGGGTGGTGAAGCCCACGATGTCGACGAACAGGCATGATACCGTCCGGATGCGCCCGCCCTGTGCAAGGGCGTCTTCTTCGCGCTCGGCCATCTCGGCCACGTCTTCCGACACCAGGCGTCCCAGGGTGACGCGCAGGCGCTGGCGCTCAGCCGCCTCTACGTCGCGCTCCTTGCGCAGCGCCTGCTTCTCGGAGATGTCGTCGATGATGAGGGTCGCGCCGATCTGCTCGCCCTCGGAGGTCTTCATGGGAGCGGCGTTGAGCGTGAGCTCGATCTGACCCGCGCCCGCGAAGTGCCCGGAGTGGCTGCGGCCGAGAACGGGCGCGCCCGTCTGCATGGCCTCTTCCATGAGGCCGCTGAACACCTCGGGCGCCCGGCCGTGCAGGGCCTCGCGAATGGGGCGGCGCAGCACGGCGTTGCGCTCGAGGGCGAAGATGCGCTCGGAAGATTGGTTGAAGGCGGTGATGAACCCTTCGGTGTCGACCGCCACGATGCCGCTGCTGAGACTCTCGAAGACCGAGTCGAGGTTCGATTTCATGGCCAGCAGCGAGGTGTACTTGTTGGCGTGGTCGAGGGCGTTGGCCGCCTGACGACCGAACTCGGTCATCATCTCCAGGTCTTCGCGGTTGAAGATGCCGGCCTCTTTCTTGTTGTCGATCCAGACGACGCCGAGAATCTCGTTGTTGCGGGTCACGAGCGGAACGCACAGCACCGATCGAAGCCCCTTGAGCACGACGCTCTGGTTCTGGGCGTAGCGGGGATCGTCCATGGCCGACAGCAGAAGCTCGCCCTTGCCGGAGGTCACGACCTTCCGGATGAGGCTGAGGCTTGCGCCCCGCTTCTCGTCGTCGATGCCCTCGCCACGCCGCACCGCGAAGTTGATGTCAGCGGTCTCCGGGTCGACCAGCGCAATGGCGCCGCGCTCGGCCTTGGTGAGCTCGATGAGCTGGTCCATCACGATCTGGAGCACCTCTTCGAGGTGCAGCGACGCGTTGATGGACGACATGATGCGCAGCAGGTTCTCTGCGCGGGACTGTGCAGCCTGGGCGGGATCGGTGGGAGGCATTAAACGTTCTTCGCTCTCGGACGCGGTGGTGCCTCTACTCGGCAGGCGGGAAGACGCTGAGGTAGAGCACGCGACCCTCTTTCACGGCAAGGCCCGCGCCACGCGCGCGCCAGGCGACCATGGCTTCGAAGTAGCCGTCGGCGCCCAGCTCGCGTGTCTCGTCCGGGGCGCCCCACACGTCGATGATGGCGGTCACCTCGGTGCCGGCCGTGAACCCTTCCTCGGTGTGATAGTTCGCTTCGCCCGTGGTGGCGTCGACCAGCCGACCCTCGCTGTCGAGCTCGACGGCCACGCCTGTGCTGATGCTCCAGTCGGAGAGGGTGGCATTCGAGTCGGTGGGCAGGAAATCCCCAGGGCGCTGGCCCAGCATGAACCCTCCGATGCGCTCCCCCGGGACCACGAGGTCGTCGCCCCAGGTGCGCTTGTACAGGCCCTTCACCAGTCGCTCACCCCCATCGATCGGCGCACCGCGGTCTCGATGTCATCGACCATGCGGTCGGCCACGAGCTCAGCCGCCACGCGGCGACACAAGCGGTCTTCCTGCTCGGTCTTCTCACCGTCGGCCCACACCACCATCAGCAGGTTCTCGAGGAGCCCGGCGCGCTCGTCATCATTGCTGAACAGGTGGCGGATCTTCTCCCAGTCGGGCTTGCCCACGAGCTCGGTGGAGAGATCGGCCGACGACATCCCGGGGAGCACGAGGCTCTCTCGCAAGGCCTCGATGACCGAGCCTTCAACTGCGTCAGGAAGGCCGTCTGCGCGCGCCATCCAGCTCATGAGACCCAGCACGGTGCGCGAGCGGTCACGGATCTGGTGGTCGAGCTCGTCGAGCTCTGCGGGGGTGACGACCAGGTCATTGAAGACGAAGCGACCCGCGAGCGAGGCGGCGCTGATGAAGATGAAGTTCTGGGCGCCGAAGAACGGTCGGCCCGCTTGTGTGAGGAGCTGGAGGCGGCCACGACCGGTGAAGCGCGTGCCGATGTCGGCGGCCAGCATGTCGGCGTAGGCGCGCGCGCCCGCGCTGCCGGCGATCGCGGCGATGAGTCGTTCAGGCGTTCGGTGGCCGCCGTCGACCAGGGTCTTGCGCGTGGTCACATGCCCCATCGAGAGCCCAAAGGTGAGCAGCGTCCGGTCGATGACGTCGCGGTCATGGCTGTGCCCGTAGACGGCGGCCTGGTAGAGGATGGACTTCACCATGCGGTACACCACGAAGCCGCTCTCCGCGTCGATGCGACGCGCCGTGATGGCGGTGCGCAGGCCGGGGATGCCCCCCACGGCGGCCGGCGTGATGGGGGCGCGCGCGGCGAGCTGGGCCTGCTGGTACACGACCTTGCGCGCGAGCGCGTCGAGCGGCAGCCCCCGGTTGCGCGCCTTCGCCTCGGCCACCCAGCCCTCGACATCTTCGCGGCCTTCGGTCACACACCAGGAGACGAGATCGTGAAGCCAGCTGTCGGACACTTTGAATGCCTCCACAAGTCGACGGGTGAGTCGAGGGTTCGACAGTGTGGCGCCAATCTCCTCATTCGGGCGCGTCGTGA
>RGZZ01000367.1 GCA_010028905.1 Pseudomonadota bacterium
GCAGGGGATGACCGCCTGGGCCGTGTGCGCGCTTTCTATCCGCTGGTGCGCCTGCACACCGACACCGTCTCGCGCACTGGCAAGGCTGAGGGCGCAGGTCTGCCGACCGTCGACCGCTCGGGCAGGGGCGGCAGCGGCGGCCACCACAGGGTAGGCGGAGAGCGTCGCGCCCAGCAGGGTTGAATCGTCATCGAGAACGCGGGCGACCGTCCATCGCCCATCTTGCGCCGCGCGCAGATCGAGGGTGACGCAGCGGGCCTTCATCTCGCGCAGGGTCACCCGAGCCGAGCTCCCGCGACGATCGAGTGAGACCACGTCGACGCGATAGGGCATCGGCCACCACGCAGCCCGCGACTGCAGTGGCGCGATGGCGCCGAAGCGCGGATCGTAGCGCGGAAGATCGGCGTCGAGGCCCGCCGCTGCGTGCGCATGCCCGCGGCACACCAGGCGGAAGTGCTCATTGCGACGGTCCGGCGCATATCCGGCGCTGTATGTGTCGCGGCCCGCCGCGGGGCAGATCGGGATGCGCGCCAGGCCGTTGGGGCCGACGATATCACGCAGGCTCGGCGGCATGCGATAGCCGTTCGTCTCGTCAGCCCTGAAGAGCTCGATGGCGGTGGCGATGGCCACCAGGTTCTGTCGGCACTGCTCGACGGCGCTGCCTCCGCCTCGCGCGGTTTGGCGCTGGAGAACCCCTTCGGTGCGGCGCCACGCGGCTTCATTGAAGCCCTGCCCCAGCAGGGCGTTGACGGCCGCGCGAGGGTTGCCCCCGCGAAGCGACTCGAGCGGCGCGCGGAGCGACGCGCGCACGGGGTCGGGAGAGGTCTCCACGAACCAGCGCTCCATCGACCGACGGAATCCGCCGGAGAGCGTGAGCGCTCCCCCTGCAATCAGGACCAGACAGAAGAAGACCGTTCGTCTGCGCATTCGACGAGCTCCTGGTGGGCTTCCCCTTCCGCCGCGACGAGGCGCGAAGCGGTGTGGAACAAGGGGGTGCGACCGCATGGGTTCGGAGGCGGCGACCCGCATCGGAACAGCCTCCCCGAACAGGGCCTCATTCTGCGTCACGGCGCAGGATCCTTCAGGAAATTGACAGGGATTCAAGCCCGTGCCCGTCGCCGCCGCCCCCCCTGCCCGGCTGAAGGAGAGGGCAGGCGAGCGGTGGAATCCACTCTGACTCGTTGCGAAGCCCCTCACCCGCATTGCCTTCCCGCAATGCGATCCGGGGAGAGGTGTGACGGAAAGAACGAGATCGAGCCGAGTCGACATGAAGACCGGCCATCGATGGAGCAACAAGGCCCAATGGATGAGATCAAGGCGACGATGCCGCCCACTTTCGCAGAGAAAGACCTCAACTACTATCTGCGCATGATTCGTGGCGACTTCGCCCAGCTCGAAGAGCCCGAGCCGCAGCCGGTTCGCGCCAGCAACGCGCCCGCGCAGAAGAACGTGGTCATCCTCATCAGCTCCCAGGCGCTCGGGGTCGGCAACGACGAGCTCGGCCGGCGCCTGCTGCGCCACTTCCTCGGCGGCGTCATCCACAACCGTGTGAAGCCGCGCGCCATCATCCTCACGAACACGGCCGTGCATCTCGCCGCCACCGAGGGCGACGTGCTGCACAAGCTCATCGTCCTCGAGGAGCAGGGCATCCGCATCATGCTGTGCGCCCTCTCCGTCGACGAGCTCGGCATCGAGGAGCAGATCAAGGTGGGCGCCATCGCCGACATGGACGCCATCGCCGATCTGCTGCTCTCGGCCTGGAAAGTGATCACGCTTTGACAGCTCACAGCCCTCAGGTCTCCATCGTCATTCCCACCTACAACGAGCGACACGGCATCGCCGGCCTCATCGACGGCATCATCGACCGCTTCGAGGCGGCCGGCATCGACGGCGAGATCGTGGTCGTTGACGACAACTCGCCGGACGGCACGTGGCAGATCTGCGAGGAGCTCGGCCAGACCCGTCCGGTGCGGGTGCTGCGCCGCGCCGGAAAGCTGGGCCTGTCGTCCGCGGTGATCGACGGCTTCGGGTGCGCTCGCGGCACGATTCTCGGCGTCATGGACGCCGACGGCAGCCACGACCCGGCGGCCCTTCCCCAGCTCATCGACGCCATCGCCCGCGACGACTACGACCTCGCCGTGGGAAGCCGCTACATCAGCGGCGGCCAGATCAAGGACTGGCCGCTGATCCGTCTGATCATCAGCAAGGGGGCGGTGCTGCTGGCCTCTCCGCTCACGCCCATCCGCGACATCACGTCGGGGTACTTCTTCATGAAGCGCAACGTCATCGACGGGGTGAAGCTGAACCCCATCGGGTTCAAGATCGGCCTCGAGGTCTTCGTGAAGGGGCGCTTCACCCGCTACTGCGAGGTGCCGTACACCTTCGTCAACCGGGTCGAGGGCAAGAGCAAGCTCACCCTGAAGCAGATGTGGGAATACGTGGTGCAGCTGTTCGATCTCATCCGCTTCCGCCTCTTCCGACGCACATCTCGCTGAGCAGCGTGACGGCAGGGGCACAACGACGATCAGCGCTCCGGCACGCGTGAAGCGGTCGGCGCCGGCGGGGTTGGGGCCGAGCCATGCGGGCTGCCGTAGCCGATGAGCCCGACGCCCAGACAGATCAAGGCCACGCCTGCCCAGGTGTAGGGCGTCACCGTCTCGTGCAGGTAGAAGCGCCCGAGCAGGGCGACGAGCACGTAGCTTATGCTCACCAGCGGATAGGCCAGCGACAGCGGTACACGCGAGAGGATGACCAGCCACGAGACGGTTGCCGTGGCATAGCAGCAGCAGCCCGCGAAGATGCGCGGATGCAGGAAGTGCAGCAACACCGACGGACCGAGGGTGACGGGGCCGGCGTCGCGCATGCCGAGCTTGAACAGCACCTGACCGGTCACGCCGCACGAGACCGAGAAGATGATGAGCCCCACGATGGCCAGATCGATGCGGTTCGTCTCCACGCGCACAACCTCTCTCTTCGCGCCTGATGCGCCGCCGATGGTCGCAGCGCGCTCTCGGGAACCCTCCCCCTCACGCCAGCGGCTGTCGGGGAATGGGGCCAGCGGTTTGCGCGGGCAGGCGACAGATCCCTGCCTGGGGCCGGGGAACGACGCACGCAGGCGTGCCCGCCCAAGAGATCGAATGAATCATATGATGAACAAGCGTCTTCTGATCACCGCCCTCTCCCTCTTGTTGATATGTGCCCTGCCCGCGCACGCGCGCTACGCCGAAGGCGAGCAGAAAGCCGTCGAGGCCGTGAAGCGGGCCAAGCCGAGCGTGGTGCGCATCGACACCTCCCATCCCGCGGCCAGGAACACGGGCGTGGGGTCGGGGGTGGTGCTGCGCAAGGACGGCTTCATCCTGACGAACTTCCACGTGGTCCGCCGTGCCCGCATCATCCACGTCACCCTGGCCAACGGCAAGACGTTCACCGCCCAGCTCTGGAACAGCACGCCCCAGTACGACCTGGCGGTGCTCAAGATCGACGCGCAAGACCTGCCCGTGCCCACCTTCGGCGATTCCAGCCGCCTCGACCTCGGACAGATGGCCATCGCCATCGGCTGCCCGCAGCGCTTCTCGTGGTCGATCACCATCGGCACCATCTCAGCTACCGGTCGCAAGGTCGAGATGCCGGAGATCACCTACCGCAACATGATCCAGACCGACGCCGCCATCAGCCCTGGCAGCTCAGGGGGCGCGCTGGTGAACTCGACCGGCGAGGTCATCGGCATCAACACCCTGGTCTACACGGGAACCAACGCCAACCACAACGCCCAGGGCCTCGGGTTTGCCATCGCCATCAACGACGCGCTCAAGATCGCCCAGTCGCTCGTGGGGCGCACCCGCATCGCGGCGCCGAAGTCAACGGGCGGCCCCTGGATCGGGCTCTCCGGCAAGGACGTGACATCCGACATGGCCGACATGTGGGACTTCAAGGTGAAGTCTGGGGTGCTCGTCACCGCCGTCACCGAGTCCGGGCCGGCCGCCAGCGCGGGCATCAAGCGCAACGACGTCATCACCGAGGTCGGTGGCACGCCGGTGCGCACCTTCAAGGACCTCACCCAGGCGCTCTCCAACCGCAAGCCGGGCGACACCCTCGAGCTCATCGTGTGGGCCAACGGCAAGGCGCGGCGCGCGGTCACGCTGAAGATCGAGGCCACGGCGCGCTGACGTCGCCAAGGGCCGCACTCGAGGCGCTCCTCGCCCCGCTCGGGGGCACCCCCCGCCTCATCGACGCTCCCGCGCACGCGCCACACGACGCGGCAATCCCGGTGGCAGACGATGCCCACGCTGACGCGATCATCGGGCTGCTGCGAAGCGATCGCCGGGTCGAGACCGTGGAGCGGGGTCCGGGACCCTTCGTGAACATCCGGTTCAGCGCGAGCGCATTTCTCGACGTCGCAACCGCGCTCTCGGCGCAAGCGGAGGGGCTGCCTCCCCCCCATAACGACCGAACCTGGCGGCGCGTCACCGACTTCCTGCGCATGGCGGCACGCGAGCACGGGCAGGCCGTCGTCGACCAGCAGCCGCTTCAGGTCGACGAGACCCGCCCGCTGCTGGCCCTGCTGGAGAGGGCGCTTTCGACGCGACGGTCAGACGTGCGCAATCGCGCTCTTGCGCAGGTTCGCCGGCAGGTCGACATCATGTACGCGGAGCGCTGTCTGCTGCGCGGAGAGGCTGCCTGCATCATCGAACGGGCCTGGGCCATGCAGGCGGTGGGCCATGCCGTGCGCTGGATCGCAAACGCATCGCCGCAACCCGGCGAGAGCCCCCTCTCAGAGGAGAACACAGGCGCGCAGGCCAAGGAATCCCCACCGACCCGCCTCAAAGGGATCACGTCGGAGAACGTTGAAAGCCGTTCGCGCAGAAGTTGACGAGTGTCGGGGGGCTCCGCCCCACGCGCTCCATTCACTCGGGAGGTGCACACGTTGGGCGTTCGCGCGATGAAGGAGCGGATCCATGTGATCCTCCTCACCACCAACTACCGCTTGGAAGGCGAGATGCACGTCGTGCCTGGCGGTCGCCTGCTCGATGAGATCAACAAGGAGCGCGACTTCATTCCCATCACCAATG
>RGZZ01000368.1 GCA_010028905.1 Pseudomonadota bacterium
GGTCGGCAGGAGAAATGCGCGCTGCAGATTGGCCACCAGCCGCCGCGGCTTGATGCCTGTTCGCGCGCTTCCTGTCCAGACATTCCCGGGGCCGACGTCGACCTCGATCTCGCCTTCGAGGCTCGACAGGTCTACATTTCCCTGCAGAACGTTGTCGTGGCTCTCGATCATGACCGGTGCCGGCATCGGGTTGGCCAGGGTTGGCTGCGGTCGGAGAATCGCGGTGCCCCCCACGGTGATGGCGGACGCCTCTCTGGGGAAGACGTGGAGCAGGTTGTGGATGAGATCGGCTTCGACGTAGACGCTGAACTCGTCATCGACGGGCGCGTCGACGTCTGGCGGAGGAGGCATGAGAAAGCTCGTGGGTGGCAGGTTGTAGATCTTCCCGTTCACGCGGCTGGGGACCTTGGTGGTCGTGGCGCCGTCGATGGCATAGGTGGGGGTGCCCATCAACGTGACCTTACCGGGGGTGGTGAGCGCGTAGGGCCAGCGCCGGCGCAGCAGGGCGTCGTACACGGTCGTTCGGTCGCCAACCTTGACGGTGACCACGAGATCGATGCAGAACGGCGGCACCGACGTGCGGCTGCTTCCTCGGTCCGCCCAGCCCTGCGCAGGGTTCTCGCTGGTCGAGTTGTCGACCGAGTACCGTTCTGCGTAGGCGTCGAACGTGATGGTGGCCGTTCCGGGGAAGTGATCTGCGCCAGTTGGGAACACGGGACGCTGGGAGAATCGGGCGAGCAGATCCGGGCGTTCGGCGTCGTGCCCGTCAGTGGCCCCTCCGATGGCCGTGTCTGCGGCGTCGTCGAGCTCGGCTGCCAGCTGGTTCACCGCAGCCTGGGCGATCAGCAGGGATTGTGACTGTGCCTGGTAGGTGTTCGCGAAGTTCAGGTTCAGCAGGGCGGTGGAGGCCAGTGAGAAGCACACGACGACGAGCAGGGCTGACACCAGTAGAACGGTGATGAGGGCAGAGCCGCGTCGATGTCCAGGCATTCCCCTGATTATATCAGAGGCTGCGTCGCAGCGTCCATCCGCCGAATGGGCTGCGACTCGAACACGCGGGCGTGGCCTCTCCCGCGTGTTGCAGGGGGCACGCAGGGTTACGAGAAGCCCTCTGTAGATGGCGAAGCGTGTCTGCTGGCTTGGTCTCCTGGCGCTGCTGCTCACCCTTGCGTGTGTGCAGCCGTGTCGAGCGCAGACCCGTTCGGAAGAACCTGCTGTCGAGCTCGTCTGCGAGGCCGGCGTTCCCTTTCGGTGGCGCCTGGAGGGCGGGCAGTGGCACGAGACCCGGAGCAATCGGCATTGGGTGCCGGGTCTCGACGCGCAGGGGCGGCCCCTGGTCTACGAGGTGGCGGTTGACGCCCCGGCTGGCCTGATTCATCGCTGGTCCTTCCATCGCGGTGATCTGAAGGTGATTCAGTTCCTCCGCAGCGGCTACCGCTTTGAGCCGAAGGTCGTGCTCGATGTCACCCGCGTCTTGTTGACGCTCGCCCTCGCGGTGATCGTTGCATCCCTGTTTGGCTTCACCCACATGCGTCGCAGCCGCGAGCTGCGCCTTCGTCTCGACGAGACGCGTGAGCGGCTGTCTGAGTCAGAGGCGCGAGCGGGTCTCTTTCCCCTCGACGGCAGTGCGCCGACGCGGGTGGACGGCTACGAGGTGGTCAAGAAGATCGGTGTCGGGGGAATGGCGGTGGTCTACCACGTTCGTCGCAACGGCACTGACCACGCGATGAAGCTGCCCCTTCCGAACGTTCTCGATGATGACGATTTTCGCGCGCGCTTCGCCCGCGAGGCGAAGGTGGCGGCCACGCTCCACCATCCGAACATCGTGCACGTGTACGACGTCAACGACGGTCTTGGTGATTTCGGGTATCCGTACCTCGTGATGGATCTGGTGAACGGGGTCTCTCTCAAGGAGCGGCTCCGGATGTCGATGATGCCTGTGGAGGTCATCGGGCAGGTAGGTCTTCAGGTGCTCGATGCGCTCGCCTATCTCCACCAGCGCGGCATCGTGCATCGTGACATCAAGCCGGCCAACATCATGGTCTGCCCGAATGGTGGCGCTCGTCTCATGGACTTTGGCATCGCCTATGCCGCAAGCGCGCACAGCGGGCGTCTCACGAGGACCGGCGACCTCCTGGGGACGCCGATGTATTTCGCGCCAGAGCAGTTCGTCGACGATCATCAGTCCATCGACCCGAGAATCGACGTATATGGCGCGGGCATGCTCTTGTACGAGGCGCTGGCGGGTCGATTCCCCTGGAGCGGCGACGATTCCATGGCTCTCATGCTCGACAAGATGTCGAAGGCCCCCACCGAGCTGCGCGAGGCGTGCCCGCACGTATCGCTTCGGGTATCTGACGTCGTGATGCGCATGATCTCCCGAGACCCGGAGGCACGCTATCCCACGGCGGCCGAAGCGCGCGACGCATTGCGCGCGGCGCTCGCGGGGTGAGGGGCTGGGCTCGGTGAGAGCCCGTGCCCGTTTCGGCGAGAGGCGGGGGGTCACTGCCCGAGGGCGGGGTGCGCGCGGTCGTAGGCCGCGCGCACCCCGCCCTCGGGCAGTGACCCCCCGGCATCGGCGTGGGTGGGAGGCATGTCCGGCGCAAGCGCCTCAGTGGCCGTCAGCGCGTCGGGCTTGTCGAGCGCCAGCATGGCCAGCACCTCACCCACGTCTTGCGGTCGCAACCTCCGGTCGATCTGCGTCATGGCTTCGATGGCGTCGTGCAGCCTGCTGGGGAGATCGGGGCGGAGCGTTCGGAGATCGGCCAGGCTGGCCTTGCCGTTGGCGATGGCCAATGCTTCCGGTGGCGAGTGGCCCGAGGCCAGGGCGTGCAGCGTGATGCCCAGGGCGTAGATGTCTGAGCGGGCATCGGTTCCGCCGAGATACTGCTCCACCGCCGCGAACCCTCGCGTCAGAACCCCTCGCGCCGTGGTCTGGGTCGAGCGGCGCGAGCTCGGATCGAGGCGCTTCGCGTTCCCGAAATCGATGAGGCTGATCCGGGGTTCGGTGCGGTTCTCCATGATGTTTCCCGGTTTGAGGTCCCGGTAGATCACGGGGGGAGAGAGCGTGTGCAGGTAGGTCAGCACATCGCACAGCTGAGCGGCCCAGTGCAGGAGCGTGACCGCCGCAGGCGGGCTGTCGCCTCGGGTGATGGTGTCGAGGGTCTCGCCGTCGATGGGCTCCATGACCAGGGCTTTCACGGCGTCGGTCTCGAGGCGCTCATGCAGCCGCGGTATCGCTGGATGACGCAGGCTCGCGAGCATGTCGCCCTCTTCGCGCAAGCGCGTGATGGCCGCCGTCGTGAAGCGGCCGTGTGTGTCCGGCACCAGCATCTTCAGGGCGAACGCGCAGCCCAGGTCTTCGTTCCAGGCCAGATGCACCGTGGCCATGCCGCCTCGGCCGAGCGGGCGAACCAGCCGATAGGGAGGCGGAAGATCGGTCATGGGTTCAGAGGTTCAAGAGCGTCACGTTGCTCCCTGCATCACGGGCACGCTTGTTTCTTCGGCGCGTCGGCGCGAGGAGTCATCGCGGACGGGCTTGAACCTGTGTCAGCGTGAGCGATGTGAAGGTTCCGCCGTGGGCTCAGGAGACCACCGTCTGCGCGTACGAGGTCGAGCTGCGCGTGCAGCGAGGGCCTTCAGCTGGTGAGTGTCACGTGCTGCGTGACTTCCCGGTCTTTGTCGGCCGAGGCGCCGACGTCGACATTCGTCTGTCGGCCGAGGTCGATGACCGCACGCTCTCTCGACGCCACCTGAAGATCTCGGTTGAGGGCGGACGGGTCGTGGTGGTCGACCTGAGCACCAATGGAACGTGGGTGGGGAAGCAGCACCTCAAGCCCCACGAGCCGGTTCCGGTGAACGGCAGCGATCCCATCTGGCTCGGTCCGCGCACCATGATCACGCTTCAGATGAAGGCCACCGACCCCGAGGCTTTCCTGGCCGCAGGGCCGCCGGTTGCTCAAGACGTGGCTCCACGCGAGCCAGTGATGGTCGAGACGCAGGGCGCGGCGGGCGATGAGCGAGGGCAATCGCTCGCGCTCTTGATCGACGTTCTCGGCGAGGGGCGTGTGACGGCTGGTGGCATTGACGTGCAGGTGCTGCCCGCCCGAAAAGCCATGGTTCTCCTGGTCTGCCTGGCCGATGGGCCTTTGTCTCGCAGCCTGTCGGCGGAGCGGCTCGTTGATCTCCTCTGGCCCGACAACCTCAATGACGCGCGCGCGGCGCTGCAGACCACCGTGTCTCGATTGCGCCGTGCGTTTCGCGCCGCGGCGGCCACACTGCCAGACCCGATTGAGCATACCTCGGCGGGCTATCGCATCAGCCCGCAGTACAGCGTGCGCCTCGATGCTCGGCTGTTCGAGCAGTGCTGCGACGAGGCGGCTCAACATCTTGCCGCCAGCGCCAAGGCGGCGGGCAGTGCGCGCTTCGAGGAGGGGCTCACCCTGTACCAGGGGGCGTTCCTCGAGGGACACACCGACGACTGGGTGGTGAACCGGCGGCGGACGCTCGAGGGGCGGTACTTCGACGCGGTCGACGCGCTGAGTGTGCTGCGACTCGAGGAGGGGGCGTCGGCAGCGGCGGCCAGGCTCCTCGAGGCGGCGCTCGAGCGTGAGCCTTGTCGCGAGGCCAGCATGTTGGGGCTGCTCCGAGCGTTGAGTGCCATGGGACGGCGAGATGAGGCGCTGCGACGCTATGGCGACTTCGTTCGCGTGCTCAAGAGGCAGATGGGGCTCACGCCGGGCCCGGAGATGCTCCTTCTCCACGAGACCCTGAAGGGACAGGGCACGACCTAGCGACGCGCCGGAGAAATGAAGACGCCACGGCGTTGTGCCGTGGCGTTTAGAGAGAGTGTTTGAGCGTTACGAGAGAGGACCTACCTGCTCCAGCCCTCCAGGGCTGGAGCGAGCTGTTACCGAGATCGACCTCCGATCAACGAAAGCGCGCGGCGTGCTGCGCGAACCCGGCGCCGAAGCCCTGACCGAACCTGCCGCCGAAGCCCTGACCGAAGCCCTGGCCAAAGCCCTGGCCGAAGCCCTGGCCGAAGCCACCGCCCATGCGG
>RGZZ01000369.1 GCA_010028905.1 Pseudomonadota bacterium
GAACCATCTCGCGCGCGGCGGCGCTTGCCGCCATGCAGTCTGGCATGCTGTGCGGCGCCCTCGATGGCCTCGTGATGCTCACCGCGCATCAGGCCCTGCCGAAAGCCTCCCTCCCCGTGCCCGCAGGACTCGAGGGAAAGCGCGACCTGCTCGTGGCGGGAATGGACAAAGCGCGAGAGGTGGCCCAGGGCGAGTGGGCCACCATGCCCATCGACGATCTGCAGCTGCTGGCCGGCTACGGCAAGCACCAGAACCTGCACACGGGCGATGAGGCACAGGCCCTCGCCGGGCACACATCCACCGAGCAGACCGAGTGGCTCCTGGCCACCTTCAAAGCCGGCTACGCCGTGGGCATGGCCGACGCCGCCGTCATCGCGCGAGGAGAGAATCCCGACCCCGTGGCGTAGGCGCTTCCTGCCGCGACCCGTTCCCACGCGCTGCGTGATGCGTCACGCCCACCCAGAGACCCGCACCTTGCGGCAGGGTCCTCCATTGGTCTGCCGAAGAGGCGCCGCATGACAGACTCAACGAACACCATCGACTTCTACTTCGATCCCCTCTGCCCGTTCGCATACCAGACCGCGATCTGGGCCCGAGACGTGCGACGCCAGACCGGGCTCACCATCAAGTGGCGCTTCTTCAGCGTCGAAGAGGTGAACCGCGGCGATGCCCCGCACGTGTGGGACCGCGACACCTCACCCCCCGGCTACGCCGCGCTGCGGGTTGCCGCATTCCTCCGACGCCGTGACGAGGCCCTGTGCGACGCGTGGTACGCGGCCTGCGGAAAGGCCCGCCACGAGCAGGGTCGCAAGTTCCACGACCCCGCCGTGGCCCGCGAGCTGCTCGCGTCCATCGGCGCCGACCCCGCCGACTACGACGCCGCCCTGGCCGACCCCACCACCCACGACGACGTGCGCGCCGACCACGCGCACGCTCTCGAGGCCTATGAGGCGTTCGGGGTGCCCACCATCGTCTTCCCCGCCACGGCGCAGGCACGCGAGAAGGCGGTGTTCGGTCCGGTCGTGCTGCCGGGGCCCACAGGGCAGGCGGCCCTCGACCTCTGGCAGGTCACCGCGGGCTACGCGCGCACCCCAGGCCTCTACGAGCTCAAGACGCCGCGCAATGCCGCGTGGCAGGAAGACATCGCCCGGGTGTTCACTGCGCGAGGGTGAGCGGGGCGGGGGGCAGCCCGCCTGGCTTGCGGATGTTCGGCTTCGAGGGGTCAACGAGGATAGAGGCGGCAATCGCACCCAGATACTCCCTGCTCGTCTGGGAGTGTCTGCCGATAACCCCAGACGAAGTGGGAGTGGTGGCCCCGTAACCACCAGCGCCCCGCTGTGCCTGACCTCAAAACCTCCCGAGAGGAACACGCCCGTGCCCCCATCACCAGCCCCCCCAATGCGTTCCCCCGCACCAAGCCAGGCGTCACTCCCCCCTGCGGTGGACCGTGACGGCACTCATCGTGTCGCTCTGCCTCGGTGCCTCTCCCGCACTCGCCGATGACATGCCAGTCGTTTCGATCAACGTGCGCTCACTCCCCTATGATCAGTCGCCGACGAGCTACAAGAACGCGCCGACGAACTACAGCAATGCACTCACCAATTACGAGAATGCCGGCAGCAACTACGAGAACGCGCAGACCTACTATCAGAATGCCGCAAGCAAGGCAACGGGGTCTACGACGCATCGAGCGGTGCATTTGCGGGAGTCTTGCAGCGCCAGCTCGGACGGCTCACGCTGTGCCTCGATGAAGCGGTGAAGCGGCGCCTGTTCGACAGCCCGTAACGGGGCACAGCCACCAGGCTGCACCCGCGCGGCGCGCGGACGGCAATGCGCTGTGCGAAGGCTTTCCCCTGAGCGTTCCATAAAAGGGGCGCCTCTCACGCCATCGTCAGCGCCCGCCCTGGGCCATGCGCCGCAGCCTGTCCATGTTCGAGAGCCACTCGCTGCTGCCGCTGTCGACACCCGTGGGGGTGTAGCGAGAGAGGCTCTCGGTGAGGTCGGTGGCGCGTCCGAGGTAGCGCACCCCCGACGACGTTGAGCGGACGGCCTGGGTGCCAGACGTGTTCGCGATCTGGGAAACCGCGGTCGACCGAACCTGCACAGGCGTCGATGTGACGCCCCCCTCAGCTCCCCTCCCCACGTTGCCCACGAGATCCTTCAGCTCGTCGAGCAGCTCTCTGCCCTGGCCTCCCAGCCATCGCGCAGAGTCGGAAAGACGACTGGCGCCCGCCTCCGTCAGTGACACAGCGCGGGTGGTTGCCTCGCTGGCCGCGCCCGCGACCCGCTGCACGCCCGTGCGCGCCATCGCCCCCATGCGGGTGGCCGCCGCGCGAGTGGCCATGCCACCGCCGAAGAGCACGCCCGCATGCCCCAGGCCCTTACCGAAGACCTGGCCCATGCCCTCCATGTCTCCCTTCACGAAGGGCTTTGCCACATCGTGAAGCGTCTCTCGCGCCCAGCTCGCGCCCCGGCGAGCGGTTGCGAGAGGATTCGCGGCAGCATCGGTCACCGCATCGCTCACCGCGGCGGCCGTGGCGCGGGGGTTCATGGCCACGTGCGCAAGTCCCTCGACAGTGTCCTTGAGCACGCTGCCCATTCCCATCACCTCGCCGTGACCGAAGTTCATGACGTCAGTGCCATATCCGTTCGCCAGGTAGTCGGCGTGAGCGGCCCAGACCGACTTCTCAGGGGCGTTGGGGTTGGGGAGGAAGACCAGCCGGCCGTCTGCCTGCCGCTCCGCGAGCAGCTGCCCGCTGCGAAGGCCCGCCATGCGCTGCTTGAGCTGGGCCTGCTGCTCAGCGTGACGCCGATCGGCGGCGCTCTGGGTCGTGGGGGTGAACACGTCCTTGGGCGCAGCAGCCCGTGTCGACGGCCCACCCTTGTCACTGGCCATCGACGTGCGCGCGGAAAGGGGCGTTGCGCGCACGTGATGGAGTGGAGCGCGACGCATCGTGCGCGCCAGCTTCTTCGCCCCCGCACTGAGGGTGTTCACGGTGTCCTTCACAAACGTCTGGGCCTGCTTGTTGCCCACCAGGGTCACTGCGGTCGAGAGCAGCATCTCCATGTCTTCAGCGTCCTTCCATCTCTTCGTGTCTCAAGCATATCGCGGGGGTGTGAACGAACGAGGGCACCTAGGTTTCTGAGGTGTTGCCCCGATGTGAACGTCGTGTTACCCGATGTGAACGCTTTCGCACACCGTTGTGAACAGAAGGGCTGGTACGCGTCACCCACGCGTCGGAAGGGGTCGCGATCTTCTCGACAACGGGAGCGCGCATGTGCCCGTAGAACACCGAGGCGTACCGCACATTGGGAAGCCGCAGCACCACCGCGTCATGGGTCATGCGTGACGCCCAGATGCGTCCCTTTCGGACGCCGAGCAGCAGATGGGCGAGCAGCGCGATGACGACGACAGCGGTCATGTGAATGGTCGCCATGTCGTAATCGACACACAGCATCGCAATCAGCGCCATCGAGCTCAAGAACAGCGCGCATACCGCCGCGATCTCATCGCGGCGCAGCCCCCACGAGCGCGGACGACACCCCGCGCACGTGTACACCATGACAGTACGCTTCTCGTCGCTTCCGAGCAGCCAGAACAGTCCGAGCGGTCCAAGAACCAGCAGGAGCAGCATCCAGGGGTTCACCCACGTGAAGACACGGGGGTCCATGCGGGTGGCCGCAGCGTCTCCACACATCATGCAGACGGCGGGGTAGGCGCCGCAGACCGAGCGGTCGTCAGAGATCGCTATCTCATCATGCGTCAGGGCTTCTGCCTGAGCGCTGGATACCTGTATCGGGAACTCGGGTTCAACAAGTGACATCGTCAACATCCTCCTCTTCGTGCCCCCATCTTCCCACGGCCCTGTTACACGCCTGGCGCAGGTGCATTGACGCGATGTTGCGACGATGTGAACAGAGACGACATCGCTGTGAACAGTTCCGGCGCGCATGTTGACAACGTGACGAACATCACGAGAGCGGGGCGAGCGCGAGAGATGTCGAACGTCTGACGACCATGGAGCGCCTGCGCGTCCTCGACCGTCGCGTGTTCGCAATCGCGCTGCTGCTTCTCTTGCACACGCTGTGGTGGGGCCCCGACCTGATGTGAACCTACCGCCAATGCAACCCGTCCGCGAACGGTGTGTGATGTTCCGTCCGTCCCCTCGCGCACAAGCTCGAGCAGCGGACACTGACTGATCTTCTCGCAGGGCTCAGGCGTTCCAAACGATACCGTTGGGCTTCTGCTCCTCGCAAGCTTCGTGGCGCACACCCGCAGTGCGGCGCGTGCACATGCCCACCCCATGCATCGACGTCCAGACGCCGAACAAGGCCGCGAGGCCGAAGAAGGCGTGAAGCGCCAGCGGCACGAGTACGCCCGAGACAGTCGTGGGGCCTTTCCACAGCCAGGCGCCCATCATCGTGCTCATGACCTCGCCGAAGATCAGAATGATCATGCCTGCCGCGATCAGTAGCAGTCCCAACAGGCTGGAGGGCTTCATGGGTGCCGTGTAATCGATCTCTTCATTCATGGGATTTCGTTCCTCTCTTCATTTCAGCGACATTGACCTGACCCGAATGCGCCAGCGCCGCGCTGGCGCTGGACGTTAGTTGCGCGGCGACTGACCGTAGACGTCGTTGACGCGGCGCTGCGCGGCCCGGAGCTGATCGACGCGAACCTCTGCGTAGTGCGCGCCCTCGGCGCTGCCTCTCGCACGCGCGTCCTCTCCCTCTTGCTGGGCGCAGAGAATCGCGCGGGTCACGGCGTGACGGCTCTCTCCACGATCGTGGATCTGCTCCGCCGAGAGGCGCTCCAGGCCGCAGGTTTCGGCAGCGTAGTGATGATTGCGGCTGTCGAGCGCCTCTTTCTCGTGATTCTCGCCTTCATTGAACGCAAGATCGAGGTTGGCCGTCACCCGCTCGTCGCCGCTCGGGCCCTCGCCCAGGTGAGCGCTCATCAATGCGCGCGTTGCGCTGTAGCCGATGTACCCGACAGCCGCGGGCGCAGCCGCCGCTGTTCCGCTCAGCATAAGGGCTCCCGCACCGGTC
>RGZZ01000370.1 GCA_010028905.1 Pseudomonadota bacterium
GGGGGCGGCAGAACCACGCCCGCCCGACCCTCGAGCGTGTCGTGACTGGCCTGCAGGTAGCGGCTCGGACTTCCGATGTCGAGCCAGTAGGCATCGGAGAGCGACGCGTAGAGCGGCTTTCCCTCGGAGAGAAGCGTGGGGAACACCTGGTGCTCGAACATCCACCGCTGGCCCGCCGGCATGGCGGCCACCACCGAAGGCTCGAGCACGTAGACCCCCGCGTTGATGGCGTTGGTGGGGGCCGACTCGCGCGGGGGCTTCTCGATGAACGAGCGCACGCGCCCGTCGGCTTCGGTGACCACCACGCCGTACTGGCTGGGGTCTTCGACGGGGGTGAGCGCGAGCGTTCCCAGTGCCCCGTTCGCACGATGCAGGTTCACCAGCGCGGTGAGATCGATGCCCGAGAGCACGTCGCCGTTGAACACGAGGAACGTGTCGTCGAGGAGCGACTCGACGTTCTTTACCGCGCCCGCGGTGCCCAGCGGCTCATTCTCGACCACGTGCCAGAACCGCACCCCGAACCTCGATCCGTCGCCGAAGTACGCCTCGAAAGCCTCGCTCTTGTAGCCGAGGGCGAAGATGATCTCGTCGAAGCCGTGCCTGCGCAGCGTGTCGACCTGATGCTCCATGTATGGCTTGTTGACGATGGGCACCATGGGCTTGGGAACGTCGTAGGTGAGGGGGCGCAGGCGCGTTCCCTCACCGCCGACCAGAATGACTGCTTTCATCTTCTTCCTCCGTGCAACATCTGGCGTGCCGCCACCACGCCCCAGACCCGCGCGCCATGCTCACGCAGGGCCTGGGCCGCCGCGTTCAGCGTCGACGCCGTGGTGCACACGTCATCGACGAGCAGGACACGCCTTCCTCGAACCTCTTCCGCGGCCTCGAAGACCCCCGCCAGCTGCGCGTGGCGGGTCTCGCGATTGGCGGTGCTCTGCACGACCCCATCGACCCGGCGCCACAGCAGATCTGCCCTGTGAGGCAGGCCCAGGCGCACCGCGACCCGGGAGGCCAGCAGCACCGACTGGCTGTACCCACGATTCGCCTTGCGCGACGCATCGACAGGCACGGGCACCACCAGATCGACCCCGAAGCCTCGCTGACGAACCCGCTCCGCCATGCGCGACGCCAGCACATCGGCGACCCGCCAGCCGTCGCGATACTTGAGCGCGAGCACCAGATCGCGCAGCATGCCGCTGTATCGCCCCACCGCCACCGTCGCCTCGAAGGCGGGCGCGCCGATTCGGCGACAGTCGGGGCAGGCAGCCCCGTCACGAACCAGGGGATGGTCGCAACGGGCGCACCGTGGGCCGCTCGCCGTCTCGATGCGCGCCTGGCAGGCCGCGCAGACCGCCAGCGGCCCTCGCGTCCGGCACGCGACGCAACGCGTCTCGAAGAGCCAGGCCAGTGTCGTCTCGATGGCCAGCCGCATCGGATGCGGCATCAGCGCACCTCGCGCTTCAAACATCTGCTCACCCTGTTCCTCCTGCGTGCGCGCCTGCGCGTGATCTCATGTTGATCAGATGAAGCGCGAAGGTCGGAAGAATAGAAGGTCAGGCGTTGACAAAGAGGTGCGAGGGAGGCCGATTCTCGACCTGCCCGCCATCTCCCTGCGCACGTTCGACCGTTGCGCGGGAGCGCACGGCTACAAGCCACCAGGCTTCGGGGGCTCAGGAAGAGCGACGAGGCTCGAAGAGAACGGTGAGCGCGAACTTCGGCAGCGCCAGCATGCGCACGAACCGGGACGGCTGGCGGAGCAGGCGATGGAACCACTCCAGACCGAAGCGGCGCATCCACGCGGGCGCGCGGTCGACCCGCCCGGCAATGACGTCGAACGACCCGCCCACGCCGATGGCCACCGGGACGCCCAGCGCCTCGGCGTTCTTGCGACACCACAGCTCCTGACGAGGAGAGCCGAGCGCGGCCAGCAGGACGTCGGGGCGCGCGGCCCGCACGGCCTCCACCACCACACCGTCGTCCTTGAAGTAGCCGTCGTGGATGCCGGCAATCACCAGGCCGGGATGACGCGCGGCAAGACGGGCCGCAGCCTCTTCAGCCACGCCGGGCTGGCCTCCGAGGAAGAAGAACCGCCACCCCTCCCGCGCCCCGCGCTCGGCCAGCGCTCCCAGCATGTCGATGCCGGCGACGCGGTGCACATCGAACCCTTGGCGACGCGCGGCCCACACCACGCCGATGGAGTCCGGCACGAGCAGCTCGGCGCCGCTTGCAACGGCGCGAAAGGCCTCGTTGTGGCGGGCGTTCATGACCATCTCGGTGCCCAGGGTGATGACGAGGTGCGGCCTTCGGCTCGCGATGAAGCCCGCGATGCAGTCGACCGCCTCCGACATGGAGACGCAGTGCAGGGGGATGCCGAGAACGCGAGCGACGGGAAGCTCAGGCAACGTGCGCCACGACCGCCGTTCGACAGCGCTCGAGGGCCGCCAGGCGCGGCGGCGCCGATGAGTGATGGCGCCCATGCCCCGACGCGAAGATGACGATGGCGATCTTGAAGATGAACGCCGCCGCCACCAGCAGCATCATGAGCACCGCGAGAAGACGAGACCCCGCGCCCACGGGAGGCGGTGGCGCAAGCGGGCTCGAGGGGCGAACACCGGACCACGAGTCTCGCAACGCCTGACTCTGCGTGGGCGGTGGGGAGCCGTGATCGACCTTCCACTCCGGCGGGTTCGGAGCCGACACCGCGGCGCTGGCGAATCGCGGGGGAGCCACGGGTGACGAGACGTCTGCGCTCGGGCCTTGAGAGGCGGTGCCGACGGGGGAGGCGGCAACCATCTGCGGCGTGGACTGATGGCCGCAATCGCTGCAGAAGCGCGAATCGGCTTCGATCGTCGCACCACACTTCGGGCAGAGCATCACTGAATCTCCTTGACGCCTCGGCACCGCTTCTCCGAGCAGGGCTCTCGAAAGAAGTTCACGCGTCAAGGGGGCATTCCCTCCACGCCCCCCCAAGGGACAGGTCGCCGCGAGCGGCCCGCCCTCGCTCAGGACGAGGCGTCTCCCTTGGCCCCCGCGGCTGCGGCGGCACTGGCGGGCAGGCTGGCTGGCGTGCTGGTGGGGGCGCGCTTGACCTGATCGAGGGTGCAGTAGAGGTTCTCGGGCCCGCAGAGCTCCCACTCCGGCTGCAGCGTGCAGTGGTGCACCTTGAACTCTTCCGCCAGCGCGTCGCGCACGGCGTTGAGAACGGCCGCGCTCGACACCACGTCGAGCTCGCGCAGCAGCACGTGACACGTCAGCACGGGCAGACCGGAGGCAATCGACCAGACGTGCAGATCGTGCACCCCCTCGACCCCAGGCACCTCGAGAATCACGTGAACCAGGCGATCCATGTCGATGTGGGCGGGGGCCCCCTCCATCAGCACGGACGTGGAGTCGCCGATGATCTGCCAGGCGCCGAAGCCGATGAGCACGGCGATGAGCACGGCAATCACCGGATCGAGCCACGTCCAGGTCGGTTGCCACCACATGAGCGCCGCCGCCACGATGACCCCCAGAGATGCCGCGGCATCGCCCATGACGTGCAGCACCGCCGACTTCACGTTCAGGTTCTCGCCGCCGTCAGACGACAGGTCGTGCCCCACCCAGAGGTTCACAACCAGCCCCACCAGGGCAGCCACGATCATCATGCCGCCCTCCACCGCGACGGGCGCAAACAGGCGTCCCCACGCCTCGTGCGCGATGAAGAGCGCAATCACGACGAGGGTGGCCGAGTTGAAGAGCGCCACCATGATGCCCGTGCGGTGATAGCCGTAGGTGCGCTGCGCGGTGGGCGGGCGCTCGGCCTGCCGCACCGCGAACCACGAAAGCCCGATGGCCACGATGTCGGTGAGCACATGGCCCGCATCGGCGAGCAGGGCCAGCGAGTGAGAGAGAATGGCCACGGTGAGCTCGACCACGAGCACGAAGGCGATGAGCACGAACGCCACGGCCAGCTTGCGCGCGGCGCCCGGCCCTGTGGGGAGGGGATGGGCGTGTCCTCCGCCGTGGCTGTGATCGTGGCCGTGGGAATGGCCACCTTTAGGCGCGTCGTGATGCCCGTGCGCGTGGCCGGGATGGGTAACGCCCGACGGAGAGCCGTGAGCGTGATCGCAGTCGTGATGATCGTGGGCAGTACCGGACAAGCGCATCCTCCTTCCGCGTGAGCGCGGCTCTCGGGGGATTGGCCGTGCGTTCTCTTGATTCCCCCCGTGATGAGGCGCGCACGTCAGAGCGACTTGGGCGGCTACCTCGACGGATGCCGAGAGAAGAAGCGCCAGATGCGGAGACAGGCGTCGATGTTCCTCGACGTCGCTCCGCGCCCCGCACTTCTGTAGGGCTGGCCACCCGGCCAGGTGTGCCCGCCGCCCTCGATGGTGAGCTGCACCACCTCTGCGTCTGCACGCCCGCTCTCCCAACGCTGCTCGGTGACACGGGTGGGATCAGTGCTGTCGAGCACCTCGAGCGGGGTTGCAGGGCAAGGCCGGGCGCACCCGTCTCGAGCGGCCCACCACGAGGCCGTCTGCGCAGCAGACAGCACAGCTCCGCGCTCCCCCGCACGTCCGATGGCCCCCCCGTCATACGGCATGACCGGATCTGCGGTGCCGTTGAAGAGCACCACGGGTACCGATCGGGCCGGACGGCGCGCCTGCAGCGCGCGCGGAAGCAGCGCCGAGACCGGTGCGATGGCCGCAACCAGATCTGCGCGGTCACACGCAAATCGCATGGCCATCATGCCGCCATTGGAGATTCCCGTGACGTAGACCCGCGCGCGGTCGATGCTGAAGTCGTCATCGAGATTCTGGAGCAAGGTCTCCAGAAACGCCACGTCGTCTACGTCGGGACCCACCCCGCGCCCGTCGTTCCAGCCGTGATCTACCCCATCCGGGTAGGCCACAAGCGCTCCCGATTCATCGGCAAGCGTCTCAAAGCCACCTCGGGTGAGCGCGCGCACCTCTTCAGCGCTGCCGCCTCGAGCGTGCAGAACCAGAAGAAGCGCGGGGTTTCGCGCCAGTCGACGAGGCACGGCAACGAGGGCCGTGCGCTCC
>RGZZ01000371.1 GCA_010028905.1 Pseudomonadota bacterium
TACGCGCGTGTGTGGGCGGTGCCGCCGTCGATGACGTGTGCTTCGACGATGTCAGACTCCCACCATCGCACGACGCCCTCCTCTGGGCCCCAGCTCAGGTTGATCTTCACCTTCTCGGTGTAGGCGTGGTGGTCGATGTGGATGGGGAGCTTTCCGAACGGGGGCGTATAGATCGCTTCCTTGCGGACGCAGACCAGTCCGAACTGACGAAGGAAGGTGTCGACCTCGGGGTGCTTCAGCTTGTCGAGCACCTGGTGTCGGACGATGTTGCCGTGCTCTTCGAAGAGAGGGGGAGCCTCGAGTTCGAACGGCAGCTTCATGTAGCGGTGGTAGATGTTCGGTCGGTTCTTCATGTTCTTGCGTGCTCTTGCCCAAGATCTTCGTAGCGGAGCGGCTCAATCCTCGTCTCGCGACCGCGTAAGCGACGCGGAGGCCACGTATTGCAGGGCATCGGTCTGCCCGTCTCTCGTGTTGAACTGTTCACACGCCGTCTATGGGTCTCGAGGCGGGCGGCCTGTATGCTCTAGAGACGATGCAGAATGGGATTGTCGGCGTTCCTGTCTCGCCCAGCCCGCTTGCGCTGGCCCCTGCTCTGTCGCGCAGCCCGCTTGCGCCTGCCCCCGCGCTCGCCGCGCCTCGCGACTCGGTCGAGGTCTCTGGGCCGGCCTCACCGGCTGCGGTCGCCCCCAGGGTTGCGTCTGCCGCAGCCATCCCCTCGGCCGATGCGTCTTTCGCATCCATCGTCGGGGGCCTGCGCGCCCCCTATCGCGCCACGGTCGAAGCCGCCTTGGCCGCGTTGCCGCCTGAGGTTCCCCACGCCCTGGCCGACGCCGGCTATCGCATTCTCGTGGTCGAGCCCGACGGCCCCGCGCCCTTCGGGTTCACACCCTATCCGGTCGACGCGCTTCGTGGCGCCGACGTCTCGCAGGCCGTGCCGAAGGGGCGCAAGCTCGAGCTCAACGGCGCGCGCATCACGGTCGAGCGCTCTGACCCGTACTTCACCTTTGCCGACCTGGCACGCCAGCGCGGGGCCGAGACCCCCGACGAGGTGGCCGAGATGGCCGGCATCGCCGCCGCCCTCAATAAAGGTCTGGCGGCCCCCAACGGCGACATCGCGCCCGGCCAGTCGATCAAGATCCCGGATTACTACTACTGGCGCGGGCAGCGGGTTCCCACCCAGGCCTGGCTCGCGCTCACGCAAGAGGCCCAGGGCATCGCGGGAACCACCTTCGATCACCAGATTGAAGAGACCGACGCGCCGCCCCGGCTCATCTTGATGAGCGCGAGCGCATTTCGCGATCCGCTCATCGCGTTCTACCTGCATCACGAGATGGGGCATGCCGTCGCCGATGTGCTCGCGTCACGCGACGCCGCGTATGCGTCAGCGCTGCACGAGAAGATGGGCGCGCGCATGGAGGCCGATCGGGCTGCTGGCACCTTGCTGCGCCCCTACGCCGGCAGTGAGCCGGACGAGTTCCTTGCCGACGCGTTCGCGGCCCGCTTCCTGCCTGCGCCCGCCAGCGTGGCCACCGAGGCCGAGCGCCAGCAGCAGGCCCTGTGCAGCGAGACGCTGCTGTCCCGGGATCGGGAGGCGTGGCTGCTGGCCGCCGACATGGTGGCCCGCCTGCGCTGAGCGCGGCGCGTTCATCTCTGCGGGCGACCGCTCGAGGCAGTGAGGGGGGTGAAGCCCTCGCGAGTGCCAGCGTTTCCGAGGGTGACAGGCCGCGCTGGCGAAGATTCCTTCGGTCAGGGATGTGTGTGAGAAAGGGAGGAGTTCGGTACCCATGAGCGACGTCTATATGTATGCAGACCTCGACGCCCGCGAATACCTGATGGTCAATGCCCTCGGTGGCGGAAGCAAAGTAGGCTGCATCGGCCGCAACCTGGGTGCGCGCGCTCTTGGTCTGCTGCTTCTGGGGCGCTGGGCGGGCCATCGCGTGCAGGTCGTGGGCGAGTCGGATCCGCTCTTTGAGCAGGCCGAGTGCGCGTTCACCGACGTTGCCAGCGCAGCTGCGGCCCTCGTGCTCGCGCGCGACGGTCCCGACGAGCTGCTGAGCGCGGCTGATGGCGATGCCCGACTCTATGTGCTGCTCGGCCAGATGGCTTTTGAGGGCAATGCCGCTCTCGGTCACGCCATGGCGGCGCGCTTTGGTGCCGGCTGGAAGAAGCGCCTCGGTCGATGAGGCCCTCTGCATGCGTCAGAAGTCCAGCCGAGAGACGTCTCAGCCGCCTTCACCTCTCGTGAAAGCGCGCACGCAATTGTGCGGGCTGTCTCACCTTGTTTATCGTCCGTGTCAAGGACACAGACTGTAGCTGAGCGAGGTGACGGCTCCGCATCTTCGCCGGGATAGCCTGCCGTTCTGGACGATCTGTGTGTGTCCGCCGCGGCTTGCCATCTTCCCGCTGCCACGCTCGCTGCGCATCGAACATCGCCTACGGCTTGCCTGCGACCCCCACGTTGATGATGCCGCCGGATGAGTTGACCTGCTGGCCCGCGGTGACTGTCTTCTGATAGTTCACCGTAATCATCGCGGGTTCGTAGTTGTAGCCGTACGGCAGATGGTATCCGCTCATGGTGAGCAGCCCGGTCGCGTCGACGTCGAAGTCGGGATAGAGCACGTTGGTGTTCGTAATCGACCACGTGGGCGCGCTGAACTGGTAGGTGGTGCCGTTCTGTGTCATGCTGCACGGGGCGGGCAGCACACCGCTGTCACCCAGCACGTACATGTGCAGCTGCCGGCGGCGCACACCCGAGTAGTGCGTGTAGATGGTCGGGAGCTGGTAGTAGTTCGGGTTGCCGAACCAGTTGCCTTGAAGGTACGGCATGCCCGCCGAGAGCCACGAGTCGCCTGTCCACACGAACGGTATCGGAGGGCCATAGCTGAGCGCGGTGTTTCGAAGGTAGCACTGTGCCGCAACCGCATCACGACCAGGCGTTCCGTATACGGCGTAGGCGAAGAAATCGCCCCCGTTGACGCCCTGGGGCTTGGGAATCGTGCACAGGCCGTTGGCGTCGACCGATGGTGTGCCCGTCTGCTGCGCCCAGTGGCAATCGTAGGTGACCGTTCGGGTCACGTCTTTCGTCGCGCCGCCGATGAAATGGGCGGTGACCTGCAGCTGCACCTGTCCGCCGTTCTTGGGCACGCTGAAGTAGGGGGGGCTGATGGTGAGGAAGTCGACCGCCAGTGGTGCGTGCTGCACCGTCACCTGCGCGCTGGCCTCGCCGATGGGCACGGGCACGGGGTTCCAGTCTGTCGGGTAGGGCGCTGGGAGCGTTCCACGCACGATGCATCGTATGCTCGCAACCGATCCGTCTGCAGCGCTGCTATCGGCCTGGTAGTGCACGGTCGGGCTCGTGGTGGTGATGTGCGTGCCCGTGTTGTTTACGTTGAGCGGATCGATGAGCGTGCCGCCTGCTCCGCCGTCGATGGCGAACTCAAATGACGTACCGTCGAGCGCCAGCAGCGGGTTTTCGGGGGGGGCGAGGGGGGCGACGGTGACGTCTGCCGTGTCTTGACCGGGTTGGGTCGATACGGTCAAGGCTGTGGGCGAGACAGTGGGCTGGCCCAGCTGCGTATCGAGGTCTCCGAGCGCTGTCGAGTAGCAATCCGCGCCCTTGGTGGAGTCTGGGTCACGCGCCACGATGCACGCATCGCGCACCTTGGCGCCGTTCAGCAGCAGTTCTGCGAACGGTAGTGTGATGCGGGTTGCGAACGTTGTGGTGACAGGATTGGTGAATCCGATATACGCCGAGGCGCCGGCCTGTCGGAACGCCTGGTAGAGTGCCATGTGGTGCGCACTGTAGCAGAAGTTGGCCACGATGACCGTTCCGCTCAGCCCTCTGTCGGCTGCGAAGTGGTGACGAATGAACTCGGGTTCCACGCATAGAAAAGCGTTGTCCTTGCTCGTGCCGTTCGATACCGTGGCACACACTCCCCAGCACAGGCGCCCCAGGCGAAGGTCGCGAACGGTGGTGGGCAGGTCGGTATCGAAGAGCTGGTTGCTGCTGTGGGTCTGCTCGTACAGAAGGATGTCGTGGGCCAGCTGGTCGCCACTGTACTCGGTTACGAAGTGGTTTGTAACATCGACCTCACCCCCGTGCGTGTCGATGCAGACCAGGTCGTTCCCCCGCATCTGGGTGCGCAGCGTCGTCGGGGTGACGCCGCTGTCGATGAGGGTGCTCTTCACCACGAGCCCACCCGTGTTGGTTGTCACGGTCGTAGAGAAGTCTTTTGCGGTAAAGCCGAAGTAGTCTTGCATGCACCCGAAGCAGGCCACGTTGTAGGTGTCTCCGCGCTGAAAGGTCTTGCTGCTGCGGGTGCTCTTGCTGGCTGCGCGAACTCGGTTCGCACCCGTGTGTGTCGCGCCTCTCTTGCTATAATCGGTGACGCCGCGCGCGGCAGCCTTCTGCGCCCTGTCGCGCTGAACGAAGGGAAAGGACGCCTGCATCCCGTTTTTCAATGTGATGAACAGGTTCTGCCCGTCGGCGGAGAGCCCCGCGCTGGCCACATCGTCGCGTTTGAGCGCCGCCTGCAAGGTTGCCTGCGCGGCCGACAGCGAGAAACCACCGTTGCCGGACTGCGCGTCGTAGACCGCCCGCAAGGCGTGGAGCGTGTCGTTCACGGCCTGCACCTCAGACGCGCTCAGCCGGGTCACGACGTCGACCGTCACGACCTCCGACGCGAAGGGCTCCCCGCCGCTGGTAGCGATCACACGGTAGTGCAGGGTCTGCGCCGTTGAAGAATCTACGGTGAAGGTTCCCCCAAACAAGGTTCCCCCCGATGCATCGGTGCCGCCCGCGGCAAGCGATCCGAGGGTGGACAGGGTCTTGCCCTGGGCGTCGACCGCCACGATCTGCACGCCATCGATGCTGGCCGTGGCCTGCAGGCCGAGCGAGAAGGTGACCGAGATGGTGTCGCCCACGAATCCGCCGTCTGGCGTGGCGCGCAGGCGGGTGGTCTCGGATACTGTGGTGTTGCGTGTCACCGTGATCATCTGAGGAGAGGATTC
>RGZZ01000372.1 GCA_010028905.1 Pseudomonadota bacterium
CGTTCCCAGGTCTTGTCCGGACTTGAGACCTGGCCCCCAGACCATGAGCGGAACGTATTCCCGCGTGTGGTCGGTGGAAGAGAGAATGGTGGGATCACAGCCGTGGTCTGCCGTGATGAAGAGGGCGTCTGAGGTCGTCATGCTCTCCATGATGCGGGGAAGGAAGGAATCGAGCTCGAGCAGCGCCTTGGCGTAGCCGTCTGCATCGTTGCGATGCCCGAAGAGCATGTCGAAATCAACCAGGTTGGTGAAGATGAGGCCCGGCGACGAGTCTTTCTTGAGAACGTCGAGCGTCACCTCGAGGCCGTCGAGGTTGTTCTTCATCTTGTGCGATTCGGTGATGCCGATGCCGTTGTAGATGTCCTTGATCTTGCCGACGCCCGTCACCTTTCTGCCAGACGCCGCGATGCGCGAGACCGCGGTCTCTCCCGGAGGATCGACGGCGTAGTCGCGACGGCGGTAGGTGCGCGTGAAGGCGCCGGGCTGTCCGACGAAGGGCCTGGCGATCACGCGGCCCATCTGATAGGGGCCCACGAGCTGCGCGCGCGCGATCTCACAGATGCGGTACAGCTCGTCGATGGGAATGACCTCTTCGTGGGCGGCCACCTGGAACACGCTGTCGGCAGAGGTGTACACGATGGGCTTTCCCGTGCGCATGTGCTCTTCGCCAAGCTCGGAGATGATGTCTGTTCCGCTCGCTGCCTTGTTGCCGAGCGTGCCACGCCCGATGGCCTCTTCGAACGGCTTCATGATCTCTGGTGGGAAACCGTCAGGGAAGGTCACGAACGGGACCTGGGTCACCAGGCCGGTCATCTCCCAGTGCCCGGTGATGGTGTCCTTGCCGGCCGATTTCTCGAGCATGCGCCCATACGAGCCTTCCGGACGGTCGAGGGGATCGACGCCTTTCACACGGTGCAGGTTGCCCAGGCCCAGACGGCGCAGGGTCGGCAGGTTCAGGCCGCCGGCGCGTGCGGCTACGTGACCGATGGTGTCGCTGCCTCTGTCACCGTACTCGCCGGCGTCGGGCATCTCGCCCACGCCTCCACTGTCGATCACGAGGATCACGGCGCGCTTCAGCTCTGTCATGGGGGCCCTCCGTCACAGAGGCTGCCTCGCGCCAGATGGCTTCAGGCCGCGCGACAGACCTCTCAGCTCTTCGGGCGGCGCCTGCGCAGTCCACCCTCGTCGTCTTCGTTCGGCGTCGTGCGGGAGGCTTCCTCGCCGCGCCGGACGCCCGCCGCGGTGTGCGGTGCGTGCTGCAGCTGGCGAAGCTCCTCGGCGAACTTCTCGAGGTCTTGGAAGTCCTTGTAGACCGACGCGAATCGAACGTATGCAACGGGGTCGAGGCGTTTGAGGTAGCGCATGACCATGTCGCCGATCTCCACCGACGAGATCTCGCTCTCTCCCCGCTGGCGAAGCTCTCGTTCAACCGTGTTCACCAGCGCTTCCTTCTGCGCGCTGGAGATCGGGCGCTTCTCGCAGGCCTTGTGGATTCCGCTCAAGACCTTGGCACGCTCGAAGCGCTCACGTCGCATGTCTTTCTTGACGACAACGACGGGCGCTTCTTCGTAGCGCTCATACGTGGTGAAGCGCCGATTGCATCCGGCGCACTCGCGCCGCCGGCGAATGGTTGTGTTGTCGTCGGTCTCGCGCGAGTCGTGCACCCGAGTCTCGTGGTGCTCACAGAAGGGGCATTTCATCTTGCGGCTCCGGAGGATTCCCGCGGCTGCGTCTGGGCGCGCGATCACAAGAGAGGCGGGTGGCCCTCGTGTGACCTGCGCCTCAGGCGCGTGACCCGGCTAGTTGCGTCTCTCGCTCCGACGGATCCAGGCGGGGACCTCGATCTCGTCGCGCGGGCCCTGTGTTGCCTGGAACGCGAACGGCATGTCTGCCGTTGAATCGGCCTTTGCGGGCTCGTCGCTGGCTTGTGGACGGAAGTTGAAGCCCGTGGCCAGCACGGTGATCCGGATCTCGTCGTTCAGGCGCTCATCGACGAGGGCGCCGAAGATGATGTTGGCCTCTGGGTCAACCGCGTTCGAGATGATGGCCGCCGCCTCGTTGACCTCTTGCAGCGACATATCCTTGCACCCCACGATGTTGAAGAGAACGCCGCGGGCGCCGTCGATGGAGGTCTCGAGGAGCGGGCTCTGAATCGCGGATTCAGCCGCCTTCTGGGCACGGTTGTCGCCCTTGCCCATGCCGATGCCCATGAGCGCGGAGCCCGCGTTGCTCATGATGGCCTGGATGTCGGCGAAGTCGACGTTGATGAGGCCGGGCACCGTGATGATGTCGGAGATGCCCTGCACGCCCTGCCTCAAGATGTCGTCTGCAATCTTGAACGTCTCGGTGATGGGATAGCGCGGATCGACGATGCGGAGGAGGCGGTCATTTGGAATGGTGATGAGTGCGTCGACCTGTTCGGCCAGCTGGGCGATGCCCTTCTCGGCCGCCTGCATGCGGATGCGCCCCTCGAACGTGAACGGGCGGGTGATGACGCCCACCGTGAGCGCCCCGGCCTGCTTTGCCAGCTTGGCGACCACGGGTGCCGCGCCCGTGCCCGTGCCGCCGCCCATGCCGGCCGCGATGAAGACCATGTCGGCCCCTTCGAGCGCTGCCTGGAGGTCATCTGCGCTCTCTTCCACGGCTTGACGCCCGATCTCGGGGTCGGAACCTGCGCCAAGACCGCGGGTGACGTTCGTGCCGATGTGGATGCGCTGGTCGGCATCGCAGAGGAACAGCGCCTGCGCGTCGGTGTTCACGGCAATGAACTCGACGCCCTTGAGGCCTACCGCGATCATGCGGCTCACCGCGTTGCAGCCGGCGCCGCCGACGCCGACCACCTTGATGCCTGCGAACTGCTCCAGGCCGCCCTCGTGGGGGACATCCTTGGACGCTGTCATACCCGAGACCCCTTTCTACTGGACGAAAACACAGGAGACTGACGCACGACGACTGGTTTCTTGTGAGGGAGCGGGCCGGCGTCGCGAGACGTGGGCCCGCTCGGGTCGCCTCTCTCGCAGGTCAGAAAACGTACTCTCGAAGCCAGGTGACGAAGTTCTGAAAGACTTTGTTGACCTGGGAAGTTCGCGTCTCCTGGGGCTTTCCCTTCATCACGCCAAGGCCGTAGACGAGCAGACCGATGCCTGCCGAGTACGCCGGGTTGCGCAGATGGGGCGGCAGTCCCTGAATCGCCTCCGGGCTCGCCACGCGCACCGGGAGATCGAGGGCGCGTTCGGCCACCCAGGCAATTCCGTTCATCTGCGCCACGCCACCGGTGAGCACAACGCTTGCGGGACGGCTGCCCTGACGGCTCAGGTTGTTGATCTGCGCCTTCAGCCAGTCGAAGATGTCCATCAGGCGCATGTCGATGATCTCCGAGAGCTCGCTCACGCGCACCGGCTGCGGTTGCACCGATGAGAGCGAGGTCACCGCGATCTCGCGCTCCGGGATGTGGAGCTCGCCGGACGGATCGCTGTCGACGTCGTCCGGCGTGAGGCCCTTCGACGCCGCCGCGCTGGCGCAATCGATCTTCCACGCGAGCCCCTCTTCGGCGACGAGCCGCTCAGCCTCTTGCATGGGGACGCGGAGCGCGGTGGCCACGTCGTAGGTGATGTGGTAGCCACCGACGCACAGCACGTCGGTGTGGCGCAGATGCCCGTCCTTGAAGACGGCCAGGTCGGTGGTTCCGCCGCCGATGTCGACCATGGCCACGCCGAGCTCCTTCTCCTCGTCACGAAGAACGCCGAGGCTGGTCGCCACAGATGAGACCACCATGCCGCTGTTCTCCTCGAGCTCGAGATCGGCTCTTTCGAGGCACGTGAGAAAGTCTTGCAGCTTCGAGGCGGAGGCGGTGATGATGTGGGTGTCGACCTGCAGCAGCAGGCCGCTCAGGCCGACGGGGTTCTTGATGCCGGCGAGGCCGTCGACGGAGAAGCCCTTGGGAATGACGTGCAACATGCGACGGTCTTCCGGGATGCCGACCATGCGCGCGTTGTCGGTCACACGCTGCACGTCGCTCTCCTGGATGACCCGGCCTTGACCGCTCGTGGCCACCGACCCGCGGCTGGTCAGGTTTGTGAGGAAGTCGCCGGAGAGATTGAGGAAGCATCGCTGCACGGTCGTACCCACCTGGCCTTCCGCCTCGCCCACCGCGGAGCGGATGGCCTGGGTCGCCTCTTCGATGTCGACCACCGCGCCGCGTCGGGTGCCGCGGTTGGGAGAGACACCCATGCCGATGATCTCGAGATCTCCCTTGGGACCCGCTTCGGCGATGGTGCAGCAGACCTTCGTCGTTCCGACATCGATGGCAGCCAGGCGCAGCTTCTTCTTCACGGCAGTCTCCTCTCACGCGCGGCGCCCACTGTGACGACGCGCGGTCACACGATCGGCCCTTGCGTGCGGGATGAACGGTCAGACGGCGTCAAGAGCAGCGTCGCCCCGACACGATCTCGTCGGGGGGCTGTGTGACGTGGCTGCGCATCGCAGGGCACAGATCGCGAACAAAATTCAATTCGCGCTTGCGGGAGCAGAACCCTGCCATGCTTCGCACTTTTTCAGGGGAAAGTGCGGCGCCGGTGAGGTCGGGACAAGCGACGCATCAGACCGTTTCAGCGCCTTTGCGCTCCGCAAAGAAAAATTTATTTCTGCCGTTGGAACTTTCGTCGTGAGCGCCTGAGTCTAGTGCTCGTTGACAGGGTCTAGAGCCCCGCGACAACCCATCAAACCATCGAAGGAAGACCGCTTCAATGAAGAAGATCATTGTGAACACCCTCGCCCTCGCCGCCCTCCTGTTCGGCGCCACTTTCGCCCCGGTGAGCGCTGCTCCGGCCGCCGCTCCTGCCGCCCCGGCGAAGACCGACGCGAAGGCCCCCGCGAAGGCCCCCGCGAAGACCGACGCGAAGAAGCCTGCCGCCAAGACCGACGCCAAGAAGCCTGCCGCCAAGACCGACGCCAAGAAGCCGGCCGCCAAGACCGACGCCAAG
>RGZZ01000373.1 GCA_010028905.1 Pseudomonadota bacterium
CGCGTGCTCTGTCGCCTTCGTCGTCACCTCGTTCATCCCCGGCACGAGACGAACGCGCTGGCGAACCCCGCGCTCACGGTCCGGCGCGTTCTCCGGACGCCATCGGGTCTCGACGACAACATCGCGTGCCTCTTTCTGGTGATTCTCGACCGGGGTGTGAAAGGTCAGACGGGCGCGCGCGTGATCGTGGGCGAGATCGGTGTCGACCCAGGCTGCGCGCAGCGACGACGGTCCGGTCTCGCGCACCAGCACGTCGTTCCAGATCCCGCCCGTGGTGCCGGTGGAGGTGGGGGTCTGTAGCCCCATGGCGGGCCCGGGACGGCAATCATGATGGCCGAAAACACCCTTGATCTGCTGCTTGAAGAATGCCCCGCCCGGATCGGCGGGCGCCGACACCTTCACGAGCAGCTCGTTCGGCCGGCGGGGAAGGACCTTGCCGTCAAGATCGAAGCCGAACGGCAGGAAGCAGCCCTCGTGATCGCCGAGTCGCTCACCGTTCAGGTACACCTCTGCCTCGTAGTCGACACCGCGGAAGTCGAGCGCCAGATGACGACCGTCCTTCGGCTGGGCACGAAAGCTCGTTCGGTACCACACGCTTCCGCCGTGCGAGAACAGCGCGGGGTCGGTGACCGCCCACTGTGACGGGACGCACACTGACTTCCAACCAGGGTCATCGGCCGCGGGTCGCGAGTCGGCAACGCACATCTCCCACCCGTCGCGCAGCGACGCAGCGCCGGTGGGCAGATTCTCCGAGGTGGTTCGCATGCGTGGCCGATAGACGTCAACGGGAAGCGCGAAATGAAGTGGATCGACAGGCTCGTCGAGCCGCGTATCGATGGGATGGGACTGTGGCGTGGACTGACCGGCGACTGCTGCGCGATGAACCCGCATCCGTGCCCTCCTGCATGTGAGGTGCGCGTGGGAGCGCTTTCCTCCATGCTAGCGTTGCGCGGAGCGACAGGCTCGCTCCCCGCGGTCAGATGTCACATGCGACAGGTAAGTGGAAGCAACAGGGGGGTGAGTGCTGCGCCGCGCGCTCGGCGGCTCACTCCTCGCCAGGCAGCGCCTCGAGTCCAGCCCGCGCCTCCACATATCCGGGGAAGACCGCGAGGGCCGCCTCGTAGTGCCGACGCGCCTCTGCTGTTCGGCCGTCGCGCGCACACAGATCGGCGAGCGCGCGCTGCGATGTCACGTAGAGCGGATCGATGCGCACAGCCGCGCGCAGGTGGCGCTCTGCGCGCGTCAGATCGCCCTCGCGCAGCGCCGCCATGCCCAGGGCGTGGGCCACCATCGGTGAGTCGGGCGCAAGTGCCGCGGCCTGTTCCAGATGCGCCCGCGCCTCTGCGACGCTGCCCTGGGCCAGTACCGCGATACCGGCATAGGCGTGACCGCGAAAGTCATCGGGCTCGCGCTCCACCGCGGCCAGTGCCCAGCGGCGCGCATCATCGTGCTTTCCCGCCTGGAGGAAGGCGGTGGCGAGCAGCACGCAGCTCGACGACTCGGCGCAGATCTCCACAAGATGCTCGAATCCCGCAATGGCCTCGTCCAGCTTCCACACGTCGAGGGCATTCCACGCCCGGGTCCGCACCACATCCTCTTCGAGAGCCCCTGCTGCCTCGGCGCGCTCGAGGGCTTCCCGCGCGCCCGATTCGTCGAGAAGGGTGCCCAGCACCATGCTCTTGTAGACCCACGCTATCGCGCAGCCTGGGTCGAGCGCGATGGCCTCGTCGAGGAGGCGGAGGGCCCGCTGGGTGTCATAACGGCTCTCCTTCACCACGAAGAAGGCGAGATGCGCTCGCGCCTGCGCGTCGAGTGGGTACTGCTCGACCCGGGTCTCAAAGAACCGCCGTCCCTCGATCCACGCGTCACGATTGGCGTAGCGTCGGGCCTGTGCACGCATCAAGCTCACGAGAGATCCTCCTGCCGGCGCTGCCCTGACGGCGATCTCATCGCCGTCGCGCGTCGAATCGCATCACCACGATGGTGTGACTCGGGTCGTGGTTCTCGATCTCGGACGGCGACTGAATCACGTTGCCCCACTGCATCATCCAGTGGAAGACGCGATTGTCCGGATCAGTGACCCAGGCATCGGCCAGCACGAGCCACACCCGACTGTGCCCGCGCACAACGCGTGCAAGAGACCCATCGTCGATGCGCTGGGGATGGGCCGCGGCGACGCTCGGCGCTCGGTCGAGTGGCAGGTAGTAGCGCATGGCGTCGATGCCCATGACGTCTTCGACGAGAACGAGGTCGTCTGGCTGCACGTTCGCGAGAACCGCTTGCGCGGCCTGTCGAAAAGGCTGGCGCTGGTACAGGGGATTGAAGTACCAGGTCGCCAGGGAGGTGACGTTCGCGGCCACGACCACGAGCAGCAGGCCACGCCCTGCCGGGATCTGCCCCCACGGCGCCAGGGCAATGGCACCGAAGAGCGCAAAGGCCATGAAGAAGCGCGGTTGGAGAATCCCGCGCCCGAGGCAGACGCAGATGGCGGTGAGACAGGCCATGGGAACCAGTGTCTGGCTCAACGAGAGTGCCACGGCGGCACGGGCACGATCTCCCCCCAGGCGGAAGGCAGCGATGAAGAGCCCGATCACCAGCCCACCAGCGATGGCCACGCCCGTATTGGAAAGGGGGGACAGCGGGAAGCTCGGCCCCAGCACCAGATCGGTGAAAGTCTGCAAGATCGCCAGGGGAAGCCGCTCGGTGCCTACGCCTCGCAGCACGGGGGGGCCGTGGCCTGCGCGGGTCTGCGCCAGCGCCACCGGGAGCCACGGAAGCAGCAGCGCTGCACACGACGCGAAAGCCAGTGCGAGACGTTGCCACGAACGGCCCCGACCGCGTGAGGTGAGGGCCCAGAGCGCAAACGCGGGCATCGAGAAGAGCCCGAGATAGTGGGTGTATCCCGCGGCGGCCGTGCAGGCGCTCCACCCGACCCACCCTGGCCGCCAGTCATCGAGCCAGGCAAGGCAGCCGCAGAGCGTCGCACACAGAACGAACATGGCGAGCATGGGGTACATGCGAAGCTCCTGGCCGCACCAGACAGCCGCCTGAGACACGGCTGCAAGCGCCATCGCGGCCCGTGCGGCATCCGCAGGAAGGAGGCGGCGAGCCAGACGGCACGCTGCGTGCAGCGCAACAATCGAGCAGAGGGCAAAGGGGAGCCGGAGAACCGTCTCTGACGCGACGCCTACGATGCCGAGCCAGGCGTGGAGCGTCAAATAGAACAACGGCGGGTGTCCGTCGAAGCGATAGACGAACTGCAGCAGCGAGTCGGGGCCAGTGATGCCTGGCGTCATGTCGTCTATAGATCCGATGGGCAGCAGCGCATAGCGCAGCGACAGCCCCTCGTCGATGGTGAGACTCGACGCGCCCAGGCGGTACAGCCGCAAGAGCGCACCGATGAGGGTGAAGAACAAGATCTCGCGATCGATGCGCCCCGATGCCGAAGCGCGAGACGACCCGGAATCCGCGTCGCCCGCGAGAGCGCGCGCATCATCGACGCTCACGCCGCCTCGATGGTGACCGAATCCCCGTGGTTCTCTGCCTCAAGACGCAGACCGAGGCGACTGGCCAGCCACGGCACCGTGAGACCCTGTAGCAGAATGGAGACGATCACCGCAAAGAAGACGCCGTGGAAGACATCCCACGCGCGAGGCACTCCGGCGACCATCGGTATGGTCACGAGAATGATGGGCACGGCACCACGCAGCCCGCACCACGAGATCAGGAGCTTGGCACGCCAGTCGAATGAGGTGAAGGCAAGCGATAGGAAGACCGAGACGGGGCGAGCGATGAACACCAGGAACAGGGCCACGACGGTCGATGGAAGGGCGATCCTGTGAATCTGCGACGGGAAGCTGAGCAGCCCGAGCACCAGGAACATGAAGATCTCCACAAGCCAGGCGAGGCCGTCGTGCAGGTCGAGAATCACGCGCTTGTGAGGAGGGTCGTGGCTACCGATGGTGAGCCCTGCGACGTACACAGCAAGAAACCCGCTACCGCCCAGCACCTGCGTGAGACCGTAGGCGATGAGCGCAACGCTCGTGGTGAGCGCCACGTACATCCCCTCGGTCATGAGCGCCAGGGAGCGCAGCGCACGCACACCGAAGAGCCCGAACGCAAGACCGAGCAGCGCGCCGAGGCCCATCTCGCGCACAAGGTCGACGACGGCATGACCGATGACGTGGGCGGGGCTCTGCACGGGCGAGCTGAGCCAGGCGGTGAAGGTGAGCGTCAGGAAGACGGCCATGGGGTCATTGGTCCCCGACTCGAGCTCGAGCAGCGCGTTCAGGTCACCCTTCAGCGCGAGCCCCTGCGTGCGCATGACCGAGAACAGCGCCGCCGCGTCGGTGGACGAGACCACCGCGCCGAGAAGCAGCGCTCGCGACAGCGGGACATCGGCCACCAGGGTGATGAAGTACGCTACCAGCAGGGTCGAGGTGGCCACGCCGATGGTCGCCAGCGAGAGTGCGGGAAGGACCACGGGGCGCACATGCCTCCAGTGGGTCTGCAGCCCCCCCTGGAACATGATCAAGATCAAGGCCACGGTGCCCAGTGCCTGCGCCTGCAGCGGATCGTCGAACGGGACCCCCCCAGGCCCATCGGACCCCATCAGCATGCCGAAGACGAGGAACAGCAGCAGCGACGGCACTCCCACCCGCGCCGATACGCGACTGGCCAGCAGACTCGCGAGAAGCAGCGCGCCGGCGCCGAGAACGTAGGGGTCGAGAAACATCGCGAGGGTTCGTTCCTCGGGGGCGGCATGGGTCCTGCTTTCGAATTGCGTGTCCGGGCGTGATGGCCATCACGAAACGCCTGTCACACGATGGCTGCGCACTTGTCACAACAGCAGCAGACGGAAGTCAGGCAAGCGACGACGAGGCGCCAACCGAAAGCGGACGGCGTGCGCGTCGAGCGACCGACTCCCCGAGCGAAACGGAAAGGACAAGAAACAGATGAACCTGCGACTCCCCCTCCCCT
>RGZZ01000374.1 GCA_010028905.1 Pseudomonadota bacterium
CCTACTGCATCGTCAACGGCATGGCCAACCCGCTGTTCGACAAGCTCAACGTGTGGCGCAAGGCCGAGTACTACATACACAAGGCCACCGGCGTCGAGCCGAACACGTGGCTCGATCCGGAGATCAAGAACAAGGCGTTGGGCGTCGGCAACCCCGCTGACTTCGTCGACCCCGCCAAGCGCCAGGAAGGGCGTCGGGCCTTCTGGCAGGGCATGCTCTCCAAGATCGAGACCTGGCGGCGCGGCGATAAGCCGAAGGAGGCGTGAGGACGGCAGCGCAGTCGATGGTTCGACTGCGTCTGCTGACGTCGGAACGGCCGGGCGCGACGCTGCAAGGTTCTCACCAGGCTTTGTTGGAGGGCGCCTCTCCTACCGCCCGCCACATCGCCTCACCCCCCTCTCTTCCACAGCACGAAGGGGTCGTCGGGGCGCCCGTTCTGCTCGAGGCGTCGCACCTGCTCCCACTCCATCTGCTCGAGCTCGCTGCGCCAGATCTCGAGCTGTGAGGGGTCGACGTCGCCCTCGCGCTCACGCGCCTCGAACGTGGCGCGGCACTCTTTGACCTGTGCGGTGAGAACGTCGAGGTTGACGTACAGCGGGGTGAGCAGTGCCCCCAGGGGGCTGAAGACGAAGTAGTACTTCAACGTTTTCTTGATTTGGCGCCAGTTCAAAGAGTGGCTCCTTGGGGTGGGAGATTCGTCGAGGCCTGGGCCGTGAGCGGTCGGAAGTGCGGCTGTGAATCACGTTGCCTGTAGACGCGTTGTCATCGCAGGCGGCAGAAGCGCTCGCCCTATCAGTCTACGCGCAGGGTGCGCCAAAAGATGTCGCGCGTCCGCGGCTGCTGGCGTGTCTGCGGCAGCCTCAGTAGAACATGGCGTAGGTCACGAGCCGGAGCAGCGACGCGATGATCGGCCAGAACGCCAGTCGGTTCACCATTCCGTTGCGGAACTGCAGCAGGCGATGCTCGGGCTGGGCGTGCACGAGGTATGAGTTCATCGCCACAAGCATGATCATCAGGCAGGTGACGCCGTAGACGTATTCGATGTGGTTGATCACATGGACGCTGTCGAGTACGAGAGACAGCGAGGTGGGCCAAGGTGTGAAGCGACACGTCGTGATTTCAGCGAGATTTCAGCATCAAGCGATAGTGTAGGCCAATGATTGCTGCAGTCGCTCCTCGCCCTCCCGCTCAGCCTGCTCCTCGAACCTCCGCACCGCAGGCCATCGATGGTCTTGCAGGTCTGCCTGCGCTCGACGCCTCGCGTCAGGGGGTGGTGCGTGCGTTCGTTGTTGAGAGCCAGTCGGCAGAGGGACGAGCGCTCAAGGTTGAAGCGCTGAAGCACCTTCTTGCCGTGCAGCCTGCACTCGATGCGTCGACGATAAGTGCCATTGCAGCGTTTGTGAACGAGAGCAATTCGCTCGACGGGCGTCGTCTCAAGCTCGATGCGCTGCAGCGGCTGTTCATTGCGCAGCCCGCGCTTGATGGTGCCAGGATACGAGCCATCGCGACCTTCGTGAATGAGAGCAATTCGCTCGACGGGCGTCGTCTCAAGCTTGACGCGCTGCCCCGCATCCTTGCCTCGCGGCCAACGCTTGACGCGCCTGCTCTTACGGCAATGGCCTCGTTTGTGAACGAGAGCAATTCGCTCGACGGGCGTCGTCTCAAGCTTGACGCGCTGGCCGAGCTTGCAAAGATGCGGCCGCTTACGGCGGACATGGTGAAGGCGCTCGCGGGAAGTGTCAACGCTGTTACAGAAATCGACAATCGCCGTGCGGTCATCAGCGCAGCGTTGCAGTACATCAAGGGGATGTCGGGGCTCTCTGACGACCAGGTGATTCGCTCCACGCGCTTCATGGGATCATCCACCAACGCAACGACCCGCGCCCAGAAGCAGGAGCTGTTTGATCGGCTGCTTGCGGTGGGGGCATCTTCCGCACTGTTCGACGCGGCGCAGGCCTTCGTCGATGAGAGCAGCAGCGACCTGGGGCGCCAGATGAAGCTGCGCTCGCTGCTGGGGTTGCTGATGCTCAATCAAAGCCTGTCTGTGGTCCAGGTTCAGGCGCTGGCGTCGTTTGTGAACGCGAGCCAAGACATCCCGGGGCGCGCACAGAAGCTGAACGCGGTGAGCGCCATGGCCCAGCGGCGTCCGGATCTCCCTGTTGAGCTGATCAGGGGCACTGCGTTGTACGTGAAAGGGTTGCCAGCGGGGGCACCGCTGCAGTCACGTCTCGATCATGTGATCGGCTTCGTCGAGGCTTTCCCGAAGCTCGACGGCGGACGGGTCGATCTGGCGGTGAAGACCGCCGTGGCCAGCGGATACGGGGCAGTCAACGTCGAGGGTCGCTTCAAGTATGAGGTGCCGATGCTGCACGCTCGCGCACTGCTCGGGCCAGCCGCCACGCGCACACCGCACGCAGCAATGAGCGACGCGTCGATGCCGAGCCTCGATGCGGCCAGCGGGATGAAGCTCTTGCGTGAGATGGAGAGCGATGTTGCCGTGAAGGCAACCGGCGCGGCACTCGGCACCGCCACCGCGATGTCGGCTTTCTTTGCGGCGCGACTCGACGGGGGGCGTGAGGTTCTCTTCAACAAGGAGCCGGAGCTGCGACGGGCCACAGAAAACACGTGCACGTCTACGCGTTCGCGTGTGTCAGTTTTTGCATCAGTCGCTGTGAGTGTGGGCGGCTTGCTTGGCACGCTGGGATCCGCGTTTCATCCTGCGGTAGGCGTGGCCATCGCCGCAGCGGCCTGGACGGTTCTGCCCCGCGTCGTGCACGCCGCATTCGCCTCCAGCGTGAACCGCGACACCGAGGCGCGCATGCGATCGGTGCTCGAGCCGTATCGTCGCGACTGGCAGTCACGTATCGATGATGCCAGAGCCTTGAACCAGGCGGCGCGAGACGCTGTTCTGGCGAGGGTTGCGCCTCCCGTGGGCATATCGGGTATACAAGAGGTGAGCACGTCGGCAGCGCCACAGGCTCTCAGGGTGGAGCAGCAGGGTGACTCCGTGGTGATTGGTGGGATTCGTGTGGAGCGTCGGGTCTGAGAACGACCTCGCACGCCGCCCTGTCTATCCGCGGATAGCGCTCTCTCTTGTTCTCGATACGCTCTCTCGTCTGCGACACCCCGAACCCACCGTGCCTGGCGTGCGGAAGGTTGACACAAGTGCCGCACCTGCCGCGTGAACGTATCTTCTTTGTGCGTCGAAGAAAGCGATTGCAGGGGTGATGTGGTATGCCTGGTCGCGATCTGCAGGCGGTCTTGTTGCTTGCCGACATCTCCGGTTACACCCGCTTCATGCTGAGCAACCGCAAGGCGCGGCTTCACGCCACGGTATTCATCACGCATCTTCTCAGTGCTGTGATCGACGAGGTGCGTGAGCCGCTGGGTGTGATAGAGGTAGAAGGCGACGCCGTCTTCTGCGTGGCCGCTCGAGAGTTTGTGGGCCGACCATGGCCTGAGCTGCGTGCGTCGTTCTCACGTCTGGTGAAAGGTGTCTTCGAGCGGTTCGAACGCGAGCGCGATGCACTCGCAGTCAACAATCCGTGTGGTTGCACAGCCTGCCATAACCTTCTCGAGCTCGACATGAAGCTCATCGTTCACACGGGTGAGGTGACGCGCACTGATCTGGCGGGGCGTGTGGGCTACGCAGGGGTCGATGTCATCTGGGCGCACCGTCTGCTCAAGAATCACGTGAATGCGAAGCGCTACGTGCTGTTTACCCGCCCGGCCTTCGATCTGCTCGAGCAGGGCTCGAATCTTGATGTGAGGTCGCTGACTGAGACTGATGAAGAGCTCGGCACGATGGAGGTGCTCGTTCACGAGCCTGCGTGCACGACGCAGCGACCTCCATTCAATCTCGTTCGGTGTGTGGCGCAGGGATTCTGGTTGGCGTGGCGCACCCTGCTGCTCTTCCTCGGGATGCGGCCGGCGAATCGGTTCGAAGGCCACTGATGGTCGACCGGTGGCCGCTTCCGCGTCGAGAGTCGACAAGTCTGCCGTCGACTTTCTCGTGGGTAATGACGAGACTGAGGAATGCGTCAAACAGCGATCAACGCGACGCGGTCGAAGAGAGAAACCGGGCTTTCGTGAACGGCTCTACTGTTCAACGGCCGCTGCCATCACCCCTCAGCGCTCAGTAGCCGCGCGCATGCCCTGTCAGCACGGAGAGTGAGAGCCGACCCGGGTGCTCTGCCGCTCAGCTTCGGGAGGACGCTTCTTCGGAAGCGTGCGCTGCGGGCAGCCTGCTCAGCAGCTCGGCGAGTGCCGCGCTGAGCGCCACTTCGCCTCTGCCCCAGGTGGTGCAGATCATCGAAGTCGAGGCGCAGAGCACGACGACCCCGGCTGCATTCAGCGTGCCGGTGAGCACGATGAGAGTCGACCCGAATGTCACGTTTTGGCCACATGGTCACATCGCTGGGGACTCCCACGCGGTTGAGCAGAGCGGTGAGTTCGTGTGCCGGTACTTCCACGCAGAGGTCAAGCCGTACCCGACCCTGGGGCAGCCGTACTTCTTTCTCATGACCGGAAAAGACCCGGCAGGGCATATGCATCCGGCGTTCGAGCGGGTTCCCAACGGGATGTCCACCCCTTCGGTGGGTGGCGACATGCACGTCGCTCGCGGGCATCGGTCTGGAGAGGTCCACACCGCGCTCATCACGCGTGTCGATGAGACGGAGGTGACCGTTCTTCAGGCCCATGTACCGCTGACCGTATTGGGGGTTGACCTCAACTTCGTCGGGTTGAGCCGATATGTGCTCAACTTCGTCGGGTTGAGCCGATATGTGCTCAACTTCGTCGGGTTGAGCCGATTTGTGCTCAACTGCGTCGGGTTGAGCCGATATGTGCTCAACTGCGTCGGGTTGAGCCGATATGTGCTCAACTTCGTCGGGTTGAGCCGATATGTGCTCAACTTCGTCGGGTTGAGCCGATATGTGCTCAACTTCGTCGGGTTGAGCCGATATGTGCTCAACT
>RGZZ01000375.1 GCA_010028905.1 Pseudomonadota bacterium
CGACGCGCACGAGGCAGAGCGGCACATGCGCCTGCTCGAACCGCTGGGGGTGAGCGATGCACCCGGCCCCCTGTGGCTGCCTGCCAGCCCTGGTCCGGGTGAGGGGCCGGTCGCGTTGCATCTCTCGGCCAAGTGGCTGCAGGACGGCTACGACGAGTCGTGGCTGTCGGCACTGGTCGATCAGCTGGCCGATGCGCATCCGCTCGTGCTCACGGCGGGCGCGCTCGAAGGCGCGTGGGCGAAGGCGTTCTGCGCGCGGCTGCCCCGTCACCGCGGCATCGAGACCGTGCTCGACGTCTCGTTCGCCCAGTGGACACAGACCCTCGCGAGATGTCGCCACCTGGTCTCGATGGACACCGGCGCCGTGCATGTAGGCGCGGCGCTCAAGCTGCCGGTGATCGACGTGTTCCCGCGGGCGGGCGCCGATCGCTGCGTGGCCCGCTGGAAGCCCTGGATGGTTCCGCACGCCGTGGTGCTCCGAGATCCACGGGTTCCGTCTGATGACGGCATGTCGATCGTGCAAGAGATCGTCGCGGGGTCGCGAAAGATGATGGACGAATGAGTACCGCACCGCAGTTCAGCATCGTCGTGCCGACCTGGAACCGTCGTGAGACGCTCGAGGTGGTGCTGCCCGCTCTGCTGTCCCTCGACTTTGCTCCCGACGGGTACGAGGTGCTGCTGTGCGACAGCGGCTCCACCGACGGCACGGCCGAGCTGGTCGAACGGCTGCGCGCAACGCTCGACAATCCGGATCGGCTGCGTCTCTTCAGCGGCCCGAACCGCGGACGGGCCGGCGCGCGCAATGCGGGAATCCGTGAGGCCCGCGGCCACTTCGTGCTCTTCACCGACGCCGACATCATTGCCGACCCCCGACTCCTGGTCGAGCACGCACGCATCCACGCGGAGGGCCCCTGTGCCGTGGTCGGACGCGAGGTCCAGGTCGATACCCTCGACGAGTACGAGACCGTCAAGGCACAGCCCGCAGCAGGCCGCACCCTGCATCCGGACACCCGCAAGACCCTGTCGTGGCTCTACTTCCTCACGGGAAACGCGTCCGTTCCCCGCCAGACCCTCATCGACGTGGGCGGGTTCGATGAAGCGTTCACCGGCTATGGTCACGAAGACCTCGAGCTCGGATACCGCCTGCGCCAGCACGGGGTCACCATTCGCTACAACCCGCGAGCCGTGAACTACCACTGGCATCCGGTCTCGTTTCCGGAGAAGTGCGAGAAGATGAAGCTGGCGGGGCTCTCCACTGTTCGCTTCTACCAGAAGCATCAAGACGCGCGCATCAAGCTGCTGCTCGGGTGGAACCCCGTCTCGCTCGGCATGCACCGGCTCTTGTCGGTGAACCGGCGCATGGTGGCTGCGCTCGAGCGCAAGAGCGCCGATTCGAAGATCTGCTCTGAGCTGGTTCTGCAGTTTCACTACCTGAACGGAGTTCGGGAAGGGATGCGCTCCCTGCAACCGCCCCCTCCCCAGGGCCGCGCCTCGGCGCCTGGCGCATGAGCTTCGGCGAGAGCGGCCTCGCCGTTCCCCCGCGCGGCGCCGGGTTTCCGCCCTGGATGGACGTGCGCGTGGAATCGCCCCTCGACGTAGGCACGAC
Source organism: Pseudomonadota bacterium (assembly GCA_010028905.1). Lineage (NCBI taxonomy): Bacteria > Pseudomonadati > Pseudomonadota > Pseudomonadota bacterium. Next base: position 1,607 of record RGZZ01000375.1, read on the forward strand.
GCGCAAGGTGCTCATCGTGCGAACAGACCATGTGGGCGATCTCGTGCTCTCCACTCCCTTCTTCGAGACCGTGCGCCGCAACCTCCCGCGCTCCCGGATCACCGCACTGGTGACACCCTACCTGCGTCAGGTGCTCGAGCGAAACCCATCCGTCGACCAGATCACGGTCATCGATCGCAATGACCGCGCCCAAGGTCGTGACGCCGTCATACGCGGGCTGCGCGATGAAGGCTACGATCTCTGCATCGCCCTCTCCCCTACCATGAACTCGTACGCCATCGCGCGCACCGTTCGCGCCCGCAATCGAGCAGGCTACATCTACTCGCGCCGATGGGTTCCTCGCGCCCTCTCCGGCATGCTGCTCACACATCGCGCCGTGTTCCACATCGACGCCCTCATCGAGAAGGGTCTCACGGTGCCGCACGAAGTCGATCAGACCCTCTGGTTCGCGCGCGCTCTCGGGTTCTCGGCTGAACCCGTGCCTTTGCGCGTGTATCCGGAACCGGCCCAGGCGCGCGCGATCTGGGCTGATCTTGGAGTCGAGCTCGCCGCCCTGACCGATGGCGCAGACTGGAACGCGGCCTCGCGCCGGGACAGCGCCTGGCTTGCCGTGCAGCTGTCACAGGCCTGGCTGCGACCACCGTGGAGCCTCGAGCACTTCACCGATCTTCTGAAGTCGCTGCGCGCCACCATCACCGACGCCAGAATCGTGGTGGTGTTCGGCCCAGGCGAGGCGGACGCGGGCCGTGAGCTCGCGACGGCCTCGCTTCCGGACGACGTCCATGTGCGCGGCAACCTCTCGTTCAGCCAGTGGGCCGGCCTCCTCGGCGGCGCTCGCATCGCCCTCTCCGGCGACACGGGCGCAGTGCATGTGGCCGCGGCCATGCGCACCCCGGTGGTGGCCGTCTATGAAGACGCGACCTATGACCTCTGCTCTCAGCAGTGGTCCCCCTGGATGGTGGCCCATCGAAAGGTTCGCAAGGGAGCCCCCCGCAACGACACCATCCCCCGCATCGTCGACGCTTGCGCTGATCTGTGGAAGCCGGGGCGCTGAGCGCCGCCGACCTCCAAGCCTACGAACAGGCGAACGCTCACGATCGGCGCGAACGGTGCAAGGCCTCCTGCACCTGTTCCCGCGGCAGCTGCTGCCACGTCGGGCCCAGCAGGTTGCGCAGCATCTTGATGGCTTCTTCGCGCGGCTGTCCGGTGCTCGCTTCGTACTGATGCCAGAAGGTCTGCCACCAGTCGGCCGGCTCGTGCTTCTCGCCGCGGTACTCGGTGGGCCTTCTCGTCTCAGGGCCAACGACGAGGCTGCCCACGTAGTCAGCCTTGTCATAGACCCGCGCGATCTGATCTGCGATGGCCTTCATATCGTCTGCGCTGGCGATGCCGTTCGATGTGGCCTTGTAGAACTGCACCGTCACCCGGATGGGGAAGTCAGGATCGCGTTCGACGGCGAGATTGTCGATCTCGGTGAACGGACCCTCGACCTTGCCGTGTCCGATGACTGCATTCTCCACGTCTGACCGGCGTTCCATCGAAGGCACGGCAGCGCCTTCGCAAGCAGAGGCGCAAGGCGCAGCAAAGAGCGCTCGCTGACGGCGCGCGACCTTGAGCGGCACCTGGATGAGCATCACCAGGTTCATCCCTTCCTCGCCCGCGGCGTGCGCAACGTGATGGCCGTTTCGCACAGAAGAGGGCTTGACGTCTGAGAGACGCTGGCCCGTGAGGCTGGCCCGCTCTCCGCCCTGATTGAAGAAGAGCCGCTGACCCCACGTGCGACCCGCCTCAAAGGCATCGCGCGTGTTGTCGATGATGGTGGCGCTCGTTCCCTCGCGCGTGGCGAGAATGGTGAGGACCGCGGGATTCTTCTCGTACGACTGGTAGTTGAAGAGCACCGCGTTGAAGGTCGCCTCCCCCTTCTTCGGAATGGGGAGGAAGCAAGCCTGGGCGCTCACCAGCGCGTGCGTATCGCGCGGCGCGAGCAGCGACGTTCGGGTTCCCTTCCACGACGAAGGCACGGTGAGATGCTCACGGATGTGACCCAGGTACTCACGCAGGCTGACCCTGTGCAGGGAACGTCCAGAACCGGCGCCACGCTTCTCATTGCCCACCAGGAGGTGGAACTGATCGAGCGAGATGTCCGCGGTGCGATCACTGAAGTTGGGGAAGCGCACAACGGGCATGCAGGTGAGGCGGTACTGATCGGTCCTGGGATTGCGATCCTGCACCTGGATGGTCATGTCGCTGATGTTGGGGCCGACGCAAGAGCCCTTGTAGCGACCGGTGTCTTCCCAGGTGAGATTCAGGATCTGGAGACCGTGGGCCTGAGCCTCGCGCGTGGCGCTGGGATCAGACACCATGTTGGCGGTGGCTTCGATGACCGAGGAATCGCTCGGCAGAGGCGCCCCGCCCGCGGGGGCTGACGCAACCGTGAATGCGAGCAAGGCCAGCAGCATGGAGACGACGACGAGACGATGCATGACGCTCCTCCTGGAGGTGATGCGCGTATCGTCGCACGTGTGCGCGGGTCTATTCCGTCGCCGCCTCTCCAGATTCATCAGCACCGGTGGTCATCGAAGAGATGAATCCGCCCCAGCCATAGGCGAGCACCTCGTCCATCGACGCCCAGCGCGAATCGACGAGCGACAGCCCAGGAAGGCGGCGGGCGAGCTCGGGACGCAGGAGATCGAGGGCGTGGGCCTCGTCGACCTGATCGGGCCGCGACCACACGAGCGCGCACTCATCGCACAGCAGCACGAGCGTCTCCTTGTCGGAGGCGACGCGAAATCCGACACGCCCTCCTCCCTTGCAGACCGGACAGTCCGAGTGAACGATCATGTACCACCTCTGTTCCACAGCAAGACGATCCTGCCCCGAAACCGGGTCAGGGCAACCGCCAGGCCCCACGCATACGCGCATGGACCGCGGCGGGCATCTGAACCAGCATCGGCTGGTCCTCTTCCCGCAGCCACTTCAGCATCTCCACGAGATGGGCCTCCTCGAGGGCCGTGCACCCCGCCGTCCCTGCGTCTGGCCCGCTCCAGATGTGCATGAAGATGCACGAGCCCGCGCCTGGCTGCACAGGATCGATGTTGTGCCCCACAAAGGCCCCCCAGCGATAGAGGCCGACGCGGCGCATGACCTCGGCGCTCTGCCAGTCGCGACGAACGCGCGTGCGGTCGACCACCGTGTTGTAGTGGGTCGATGCAGCGTCGTCAACGCACTCGCAGGGCTCGGTGATCTGCAGGTACGGGATGCGCAGCGGCAGCGCGCCGGAGGGCGCGAATCCGAATGCGCCCGTGAGGTGGAACACCCCGGCGGGCGAGCGCATGTCTCCCTCGCGCTTTCGCGGACCGC
>RGZZ01000376.1 GCA_010028905.1 Pseudomonadota bacterium
ATGCCCCCCGCTCACGAACGAGGCCTCGCAGGCCCAGGCGTTGCACTGGATGGCCTGCTCCACCGTGACCGCGCCGGCGGCGATGTGGCTGTCGATCTCCTCGCGCAGCGACACGCCGAGCATCTCGGGGCCATCGGTGTTGAACGAGTAGCGCACCCCGTGACGGTCGAACTTGCGCAGCACCTCTGACAGATGCTCGTGATCGCGCAGCACGCCGGTGGCGTAGTTCGACGTGGGACAGACCTCGAGCAGAATCTGCTTCTCTGCCACCACGTCCATGAGCTCAGGCATGAGCGCCGCCTTGACCCCGTGGCCGATGCGATGGGGCGCGAGGAACTCGATGCACTCGTGCATGGCCTGCGGGGTGCCGCTCTCGCCCGCGTGGATGGTGATGCCCAGCCCCCAGTCGCGCGCCTGCTTCATGAGATCGGCGTACTCGCGGTAGTTGTAGTCGGCCGCCTCGGGGCCGGCCATGTCGATGCCCACCACCCCCGACTGCACGCGATTGTGCTTGTAGGCCTTCTCGACGATGACCCGGTTGAGCTCCATGCCGAAGGCCTTGTCGAGACAGAGCACCAGCCCCGCCTGCACCGGGTACTCCATGCAGGCGCGCTCCATGCCGCGGGCCGCGGCGGCGATGATGTGGTCGAGGTCGCGCTCGCCGCCGCGATTGCGCTTCATCGGGTTGAAGCGCAGCTCGAGCACGCCGATGTTGTTCTTGCGGTAGGCGCCGCCGATGATGGCGTACACCGAGGCCTCCATGGCAGCGGGGCTCGACTGGATGAGCTCGGTGATGTGGAACAGCTGCAGGTACTCTTCGAAGGTCTTCACCCGCTGACCCGAGGTGGTGATGAGATCGACGAAATCCCAGTAGCTCTTGCTCGGGAGCTTGATGCCCTGGCTGTGACAGATCGACCACATGACCGCCGGGTCGACAGCGCTTCCCACGTGGCAGTGCAGCTCGGCAAGGATGGTATCGGCAGGCAGGCTCATGCCCGTGGAGGTTGCCCGCGGCGGGCGCGAGTCCTGCCGACCCCCTTTGGCTGGCGCCTCGCGGTCCCCGTTGAAGGAACGCCCCCTTTTCGCTGAGAAGCAGGTTCGGCCGCCCGGGGGCTGATGGGACGCTCCCACCCGCACCCCTTCGCAGATCGGAAGCATCGATGACCACCCTGCGCGTCGCCATGGCCCAGATGAACTGCCACGTGGGCGACATCGAAGGCAACACGAACGCCATCATCTCGCGCATCGAAGAGGCACGCGCCCAACATGCCGACATCGTGGTGTTCCCCGAGCTCGCCATCACCGGCTATCCGCCGGAAGACCTGCTGCTGCGCGCCGGATTCCTCGACGAGAATCTGCGCGCCCTCGACCGCATCCGTGCCGCCACCCGGGGCATCACGGCGGTGGTGGGCTACGTCGACGTGGGCGACGACATCTACAACGCCGCCGCCGTGCTTCACGACGGGGCGCTGGCCGGCGTGCACCGCAAGATCTTCTTGCCCAACTACGGCGTCTTCGATGAAGACCGCTACTTCCGCCGCGGCGATGACGTGAGCGTGTTCGAGCGGGCGGGAGTGGTCTTCGGCGTGGGCGTGTGCGAGGATCTGTGGTACCCGGAGGGCCCGGCCCACGACCAGTGCCTGCGCGGCGGCGCCCAGGTCATCATCAACATCAACGCCTCGCCCTTCCACGCGGGCAAGTGGATGCAGCGCGATCGCATGCTCTCGACCCGCGCCGCTGACAACAACTGCTTCATCGTCTACACCAACTGCGTGGGCGGACAAGATGAGCTCGTGTTCGACGGCCACTCGACCATTCACGAGCCCGGCGGATCGCTGCTGCTGCGCGGCCCGGCCTTCGAAGAGGGCCTGCTGGTGGCCGATCTCGAGGTCTCGAAGAGCTTCCGCACCCGCCTGAAAGACCCGCGCACGCGCAAGGAGCGCGTCACGAACGAGACGGCACTGCCCATCAACCACATCGTTCTCGCCACCCCGCCTGCAGCGCCCCGGGATCCCCTGCCCGCCGCGGAGAGCGCGCCGCCCCCCGGGCGCTGGGAGGAGATCTACAAAGCCCTCATGATGGGCGTGGGCGACTACGTGCGCAAGAACCGCTTCCGCGGGGTGGTCATCGGCCTCAGCGGGGGCATCGACTCGGCCCTCACCGCCGCCATCGCAGTCGACGCCCTGGGTCCGGAGCGGGTGATGGGCGTGGCCATGCCGTCGGTCTACTCGGCGAGCGAATCGCTGCGTGACGCCCAGGCCCTGGCCGACAACCTGGGCATCCGGTTTCTCACGGTGCCCATCGGCGAGGTGTTCGAGACCTTCACCCGAGAGCTCACCCCCCACTTCGAGGGGCGGCCCGTCGATGTCACCGAGGAGAACCTGCAGGCGCGCATCCGCGGCAACCTGCTCATGGCGCTGTCGAACAAGTTCGGCCTGATGGTGCTCACCACGGGCAACAAGAGCGAGGTCGCCACAGGCTACTGCACGCTCTACGGCGACATGTGCGGCGGCTTCTCGGCGCTCAAGGACGTGCCGAAGACCTGGGTGTTCGCGCTGTCGCGCTACCGCAACTCGGTGGGGCCTGTGATTCCTGAGTACACCATCACCCGCCCGCCGTCAGCCGAGCTGCGCCCAGACCAGCGGGACGACGACAGCCTGCCGCCCTACGAGGTGCTCGACCCGATTCTCGAGCTGTACGTCGAGCTCGACACCCCCTTCGACGAAATCGTGGCGCGCGGATTCGACGCCGACACGGTGCGTCGCGTCATGCGGCTGGTCGATCTCAACGAGTACAAGCGGCGCCAGGCCGCGCCGGGCGTGAAGATCACGCCTCGCGCCTTCGGCAAGGATCGCCGCATGCCCATCACAAACGCCTTCCGCAGCGGCTGAACGCTGTAGCAACACAGGAGGACAGCTCTCATGGTGCGCATTCCCAAGCGCCTGGTGGCCGGCGGCATCGCCCTCGGCGTGGCCACCGCGATCCGTCGTCGAGGGCGCACCCGCGCCCCGCATCCGGTGTGGGCGCGCGACGCCGTCATCTACGAGCTGAACACGCGCCAGCACACGCCGGAAGGCACCTTCCGCGCCCTGCTCGGGCGGGTGAAGGAGCTCAAGGCGCTGGGCGTCGACATCGTCTGGTTCATGCCCATCCACCCCATCGGGCAGGTGGGTCGTAAGGGCAGCCTGGGCAGCTACTACGCCATCACCGACTACATGGCGGTGAACCCCGAGTTCGGCACCATCGACGACTTCCGCCGCCTCGTCGACGCCTTCCACGCCGAGGGCATGCGTGTGATCATCGACCTGGTGGCCAACCACACCGCGTGGGACAGCCCGATGACCACAGCCCATCCGGAGTGGTACAAGAAGGAGCGCAATGGGCGCTTCAAGCAGGCGCACCCCGACTGGGAAGATGTCATCGGCCTCGACTACCGCAACCGCGCGCTGCGCGAGTACATGTACGGCATGATGGAGTACTGGGTGCGTGACGTGGGCATCGACGGCTTCCGATGCGACGTGGCAGACTACGTGCCCACCTCGTTCTGGGAAGAGGCCCGCCGCCGCCTCGAGCGCATCAAGAACGTGTTCATGCTGGCCGAGGCCGAGAGCCCAGAGCTGCTGCGCGCGGCGTTCGACTGCGACTATGCCAGCAACTACTTCCACCTGTTCTGCCGGCTCGCGAAGGGCGAGGCCAGCACCGAAGATCTCGACGCCCTCATCGAGAAGCAGCATCAGACCTACCCGCACGGCGCCTGGCGCATGATGTTCACCACCAACCACGATCAGAACACCTGGCTCGACAGCGACGTGAACCTCTACGGCCAGGATGGGGCGCGGGCCTTTGCGCTGCTGTCGTTCGCGCTGCCCGGGCGACCGCTCATCTACAGCGGACAGGAGGTGGGCAACCCCAAGCGCCTCGCCTTCTTCGAGCGCGACCCCATCGACTGGCACACGCCGGGCGCAAAGGCCATGCGCGCCTTCTACACGCGACTGTGCCAGGTGTACCGCAGCCACGGTTCGCTGCGCCACGGGCGCATGCGACGGCTGAAGTCGACGGCGCCGATCTACGCGTTCTGGCGCGAGGCGCGGGGAGAGACGCCCGTGCTCGTGGTGGCCAACCTGTCCGGCGAGTCGGCGGCCTGGCAGTTCCCGCGCAAGCCGCTCACCGATCTCATGACGGGGGCCACCGTGCGCGGTGAGCTCACCGAGATCCCGCCGTGGAGCACCTTTTTGCTGGCGTGAGCGGGCGCGGCGGCCTCGATGCCGCGAATGCCCTAGAGCGGAATGAGAAGGTCGGTGCGCAGCATCGACGAGACCACGGCGTTCATGACCTGAACGTCGTCGACCAGGCCGCCGGGCTGAAAGTCGCGGTCGCCGTCTGAGGCGTCGAGGAAGTACCTCACCGCCGCCTGGATGGCGCGACGATCGTCTTCGCTGGTCATCCCGGTGACACCGCGCAGCAGCACCCGCGAGCGATCGGCGAGCGCCTCGGCGTGCCGCAGGTCGATGCCGCGCCCGGTGCGCTCCTCGAGGTCGAGAATGGTCTGAAGATGGGCGTCGACGTCAGCGAGGAGCGACGTCTCCGGAACGAGGTCTCGGGCCAGCAGCCGCTCGAAAGCGTCGCGATGGGCTTCAGGGATGCGCTCGATCATGATTGCCTCCAGATCTACAGGTTCATTGCACGCGCGGGATCGATCCTGCCGGCCTCCCCCCCAGCACATCACCGGCGAACCGGTTACAATTCGGACACAGTTCCGTGAACTGAACGTGATATTCTCTCGCCCGAGAGCGCGCGATGCGCATGGTTTTGGAGGGGATGTCCATGATCCAGAAGGTTGACGCTTCCGTTCGTCAGGCCGGCACGGCCCGCACGACCACCCGACGTGGCCGACAGGCCTCCGCGCCCGCCGCGCACCCCAAGAAGGGCAGCATCGCCCTCGAG
>RGZZ01000377.1 GCA_010028905.1 Pseudomonadota bacterium
GACGCCCGCGCACGCGACACCAGCTGCGGATGAACTGCAGCAAGGTTCGCATCTGCCACCCCTTGAGGGTCTCCCCCGTGTTCTCTTCGTAGTAGCGACCCGCTACGGTGAGCATGCGCACGGCAACGCGCTGCCGATCGAGCGTTCGGTGCGGACCGCCACGCAGGCGAGAGGCGTCGCTGTAGATCTCGCGCAATGCAGGACGGCGATCATCGACGCTGCGGAAGGTGAACACGCGCTGCGCGCCGCCTGGCGGACCCATGACGCCCGCCAGGCGGGGAATGGCATTGGGATCGACACCGAGGAGACCCAAGATGGTCCGCGGATCCTTCATGCCTCCCAGCTTCTTCGACAGCGCGCGGAGCAGCTGCGGCGTGAGAGCGATCTGCTGCGGCTCGTTCTTCGGCCCCATGCCGAGCAGCGACTCGAGTGCGCCGAAGACGTCGGCCTGCGTGAGCGACTCAAGCTGCGTGGGCGCTTCGATTGGCGGTTCCGGTGGCGTGCGTGACTGCCAGAAGCGCTCGTCTCCAAGGCCCTTGCGGTCGGCTTCGTAGCATGCCATGAGAAAGGGGATCTCGCTGCTCGTGGCGCGGATGACCTCGAGATCCGGGTTGAGCAGCGTCACCTCGCCCACAGGAGCCGCCTCACCGAGCACGCCAGACCGTTCGCGAACGTGACGCATCACCCGTTCGACATGCGCCATGCCGCAGACGAACACCACCTCTCCGCCAGCGTCGAGCAGCTGGCACAGACGAGCCGCCATGTGCCTCTCCCGTACCTCGTCGAGCGGGTGGACGGGCGAAGCCGCCACCTTCGCGTACGCGTCGTAGAATCGCGAAAGACCGACGTGGCGAAGCGCGTAGGAATCCGGCATGGGCTCGTACACCGCCGGATACGCCTGCACGCTCAGATCGACGAAGTGCAGCCCAATCTCAGCATCAGACGACGTGCGCACCGCCTCGACGAACGGATCGGTGGGCTCGACGTTGATCACGAGCGGGAGCTCCTCGCCTAGCCCCGCCTGCTCGATGTACGAGAGGAAGGGGAGGCGCTTCACCGCTTCGAGGAAGGCCTCACGCACCTCCGGGTGCAGCTCGATGGCGACGGCCGCCGGCCGGATCGACAAGATGGCGCGCCGCACCTCCTGGGCGAACTCCATGCGATCGTGACAGACCGGGACGACATGGAGCGCGCCTTCGCGAGGAAGGCTAGACGACATAGACCAGGGCGTCATCGCCCAGGATCTGCTTGACCGCAGTGCGCAGCACGGCCGTGTCCGGCGTGATCCCCGCGCCCGCGATCTTGGCGGCGTAGCGGGCCACGTTGATGCCGTCGCGCACGGTGAACGGCTCATCAGCACGATGGGCCCGCTGCAGGAAGGCCGCAACGTACTCGAGCACCGCCTGCTCGAGGAACGGCAGGTTCTCGCGCAGAACGTGCAGCTCCTCGTCGCGCTCGGGGAAGTCGATGAAGAGCTGCGGTTGCAGCCGGGAGTGGATGTACTCAGGCAGCTCGAAGGTGCTGGCGTCATCGTTCATCGTCGCCACGAAGCGGAAGTCCGGGTGCGCCTTCACCTTGATGCCCGCCACCACCGACTCGACGTACCGACGGTGGTCGAGCAGCGGAGCCAACGAGGCCCAGGCCTTCTCCGACATGCGGTTCCCCTCATCGAGGATAACCACGCCCCCTCGGATCATGGCCGTGCAGATAGGGCTGGCCACGTACTTGATCTCCTGGCTCGACGCCACGACCGGCGCGATGATGAGGTCTTCGGGGCGCGTGTCCATGGTGGCCTGGAAGAGATAGACGTCACGTCCGAGACGGCGGGCGGCGGCGTAGGCGAGCGTGGTCTTGCCCACGCCTGGCTTGCCCACGAGACGGGGGTTCAGCGGCACGTCACGCGGGTCGACCACCGTCCAAGTGGCGAGCAGCTGGGTCATGAGGTCTTCCTGACCGACCCAGCGGATGGGCAGCTCATCCGGATGCGTGAGGTGGAGCGTGACACCGTCGATGACGACGGTCTGCTGGGCGCGGTCGGAAACAATGGGAGGTGCTTCGCTCATGGGGTCCTCGTCTCAAGAGATACCCTCTATACTTTAATGCTCCCGTGTGGCGGCCCTGCCGCCACACGGGAGCGAGCTGCGAAGCGCTCAGAAGCTGATGCGCACCGTGCGGGTGTTGTTGTCGGCCTTCGCATCAGCGGCCCCCTCCGCCAGGCTGATGCGCGCCTGCACGCGGATGCCCATGTCGTTGAGGAAGGTGTAGGAACGGGCGTCGCCGGTCCACTCGAAGCTGAACGACTGCAGCGTGCCGAGCCGATCGATCTTCACGTCCTGGACCTGCTGGAGACTTCCCGAGCCGCCGACCATGAGAACCACCATCAACGGCCGGTCGGTGGGAAAGAGGCTCAGGTTGGTGACGCGATAGCGCACCGTGTAGGCCGTGACGAACTGGTCGTAGCGACGCTCGAGGGTGAGGCCCGTCACCGCGGGGTCTGGCACCTGGGCATCGCTCTCTGCCGTCTCGGCCACGAGATCGAGCTCGTTGGGCAGGAAGTCCATGACCCCATTGATGGTGACGCCGCTGTCATCGGGGAAGGGGTTCTCGGGCTCCTTCACCACGGGCTTGCGCGCGCCCGGCGCCACCCGGTAATCGGTCTGATAGGCGCCCGCCGGCATCTGGACGTACCCCGCGGGGGCCGTCCCCGAGACCGTTCCGACGCTCGCCATGGGCGCACCGCCCAGCGTCATCGAGGGCGGCGGCACCGTCGACGAAGCGGTCATCACCGCAGCCCCGGCCTGGGCCGCCAGAACGGGAGAGACCGTCATCGACGGGGGCACGGCGGCGGAGGCAGGCATCGTCAGCCCCACAGGCGGGGGCGCGCCGACCGACGACGGCAGGTTGCCGCCAGCCAGCCAGGCCAGGGCGGAAGGTGCCGCCCCCCGCGACTCGACGGGAGTGACGGGCGAGACGCCCGCAATGCCCCTGGCGGGAGGCGGAGACGCTGGCGACGTTCCCCCCGTGGTGAGCGTCATGCTCAGTCCCTGGGCGTCGATGGAAGACCGATAGCCGAAGAGCTCGGCGACGAAGGGCACGGGGACCATGAGAACACTGCTCTCACGTCTCGGCGCGACCGGCATGCGCACCTCGCGCCCGTTGATCGTGGCCTGGGCCAGACCCTCCTGCATCTCGAGCACCGCGCCGCTGCGGCTGACCTTGATTCGCCCGTTCACCGGATCTTGATCGCAGGTGGCCTTCAGCGCCTGGAACAGCGAACGTGCGGAGACAAGCAGGGTGCCCTCACCCACAGCCAGGGGCGGCATCTCGGCCGGCACCATCTGATTGTCGACCGACAGCGTCCAGAACTGCGGGGCGGCGAGAGCAGGTGCGCACATGAGCAGAATCGCCAGACCCATGAACAGCCGTTTCACGATGAACCTCCACGGAGAGCGTCGATGTCGCGCCCACTCCAGCAAGCACAGGGTATCTCGGCCACGTTACAGAGTTGTTGCGGGCTTGGCAACGCGATGTTAACAGTCTGACAGACGTGGGCGGCCTTTTCGGACCTGCGCCCGCGGGGAACCACGAAGTCGACGGATCTGTGCGGCACGACCGCACACCCGCGTGCTCGCCGCGCTGACGCGGCGCGGCCACGCGCGCCGCAGAATCAGAGAGGTTCCTATCGTGCTCACGAGACTCAAGACGCTCACCGCTGAGATGTTCGTCGCCCTCGCGCTGGCTTGCGCCACCGCCTGGGCCCAGGGTCCGGCGCCCCCGTTGCCGACCACGGGCGGCGCCACCATGCAGGCCCCCTTCCGCTTCAACGCCGCCATCGTGTCGGTAGGTCTGGAGACCATCGTCCTGAAGGTCGACGGGCAGACGGTGCGCATGCCGCTGAGCGTCGCCCGCCTCTCCTCCGGTGGGGTGGATCTCGACCCCGCCACGCTCTCGCCCGGCCAGCTGGTCACCGTGTCCGTGGGAAGCCTGCGCGGATCGGTCACCGACGTGCACGGCACCGTCCTCACGCTTCGAGGCCCCAGCGGCATCGTCGAGCTGCCCACCCGCGCCATCGCCAGCCAGAGCCTGGCCAGCGCGACCGTGAGCTTCCGCGAGCAGACGGGGCGCGTGACGCTGCAGCCCGTGAGCACGGCCATGGACTACGAGCGCCGTGGGCTCGGGAGAATGGCGCCGGGCGTGGAACCGACCAGCGGCACTGACGTGGCGACCGCGACCGCGCCGCTTCCGGGCGCAACCGTGGTGGTGGTTCCACCGGAGACCCCCGTCATCGAGCTGGGGCGGCTGCCCGCGGGCGTGACCGTGCCCGAGCAGACCACGACGTTCGTGAGTCGCGTGCGCTACGCCACGGCGTCGCGCGGAGAGCCGGCGGTCACCCTCGTGGGGCGCGTCTGGAGCGTGATGCCGTCGCACATCTTCCTCGACACCACGGCCGGACGGATCGCGGTTCCCGCGGCCGCCCATCCGGTGCTCCGGCGCACCGGCCCGGTGGTGCAGTGGCGTTCAGTGAGAGCGGGCGACACCCTGCGGGTCACCCTCGGACCGGTCGGGCTCTCACGGGTGGAACGCAGTTCCGTGACCTATGACCTCGGAGATGGCGTGACATGGACCGTGCCCGCCGCCGCTCTCACCGACGCGTACAAGGCGCAGACGTGGGTTCTGGTGCGCGATGTGCGTGGCCAGCTCGTGCGCATGCCGCTCTCCACCGCCCTCGACCTGGGTGCGCGGGGCGGCCTCTTCGTGGCGCCGGAAGGCGTGGCGGTTCCCCTCGAGGACAAGCCGCTCGCCCCACCGGAGATCCCGAGTCCACCCATGAGCGTCCCCCACGATGGAGACGTGGAGTTCAACTATCCGATTCGCCCCATCACGCCCTATG
>RGZZ01000378.1 GCA_010028905.1 Pseudomonadota bacterium
CTTCACCATCGACCCGTCGAGCGGAGAATACCTCGTGGTCGGTGTGGAATCCGTGTCGCACTGAAAGGTCGGGCGCCAGGGTTTTACGCGAAGGGCGGCGGGGAACGGTCTGCGGGAAAGGCCGTCACATGCGCATCCACACCCGAATCGCCCTCGGCATCTCGTTGCTCGGCCTGCTCGCCGCGGGCGGTTCCCTCTACGCGTGGCTTGCGGTGGACGAAGCTGCCCACGCGGTGGTGACCCTCACCGAGGGCAGCCCCGCCGCCATCACCAGCGGTCCTCCTGGGCGCGTCGAGAGGGAGAGCCTTGCCCACCTGCGCGCCCTGCAGGCCCGAGCCGCGCGCTACGCGGGAGTCACCTGCATGATCGCGGCGCTGCTCTGGCTTGCGGGGGTGCGAACCGTTCTCTCGCCGCTGCGACGCCTGTTCGGGGTAGCCCGCCGGGTGAGCGAAGGCGACCGCCTGGCACGAGCCGCGCTGACCGGTGTATACGAGATCGACGAGCTGGGACGCGGACTGAACCGGATGCTCGACATCCTCGAAGAGAAGGCAGCGGAGCAGGCATTCGTGCTGGCCTCGCTCCAGCGCAACGCGCGCGAGACCCAGCGACAGCTCCGCCTCGCCCAGACGGTTCAGAAGAGCATGGTCTGGCGCGCGCCGGAAGCGCCTGGGCTGGCTCTCTTCGCCCATCTGCAGGCCGCGCGCATGATCGGCGGAGACTTCTACGACGTCCAGTGCCTGCCAGAGCCGCAGCCTGGCGCTGCGCTCATCGTGGGAGACGTATCGGGAAGCGGCATACCGGCGGCGCTGGTGATGATTCTTTCGATGGCACTCGCGCGCGAAGCGATGCGACATGCTCCAGACCCGTCAAACGCCCTGGAGCGGGTGAACCGCAGCCTGCGGGAGCACTTCTCCGTTGAGATGTCCGAGACGTTCGTCACGGCGGCGATCGTCGAGATCCGTCCGGCAACAGGCAAGCTGCGGGTCGCGTGCGCAGGGAACGAGCCCCCGATGCTCTGGCGCCGGCGCTCCGGAGCCATTGAATCTGTGGGCCGCCCCGGATTCTTTCTCGGCCCGTTCGACAGCCCCACCTACCCCCTGGTGGAGAGCACCGTCGAGCCGGGAGACCGCGTGCTGCTCTTCAGCGACGGGCTGACCGAGAGCCGCTCCCCCAGCGGAGAGCTGTTCGGACGAGAGCGCCTGGAGGAGGTGGTGGGGGACGCGGGCCGCTTCGACGTCGAGGGGCTCGGACGGAGGATTCTCGACGCGCTCGGGGCGTTCAGCCAGACCCCCGTTCCAAGAGACGACGTGGCGCTTCTCATCGCCGAGGTGATGCCCACGGCACACCCCACGAAGTCGCAGTCGACACGCGAGATGGCGAACGGTCGTAAGTAAGAGAAGAGGCCCGGGGGCATGCCCCCAGGCCTCTGTGCAGGCTCGCAGCTGCGTCGCGATCAGCTGGTGATCTTGCTGCGCTCGATGAGCATCTGGCCGTTCTCCCAGCGAACCGCGCCGATGTAGGGCTGGCCCTTCGAGTCGAACCAGTCGGAGGTCTTCATCTGGTAGCCCGGATCGTTGTAGCGGATGCGGCCGTCCTTGATGAGGCGCTCGATGTTCGACTTCGTGCGGTTGATGGTCTCGGCATCCTTCGAGAGGCTGCCATCGCGGTCGACCACGGTCTCCACGCGAGCCCCCTCGAACATGCCGAAGCGGTCGCCCTTCAGCTCGAACGCGACGGTGCGCGTCGGGCTCTGGTCGACGGCCTTCGACAGTCCCTCACCCGAGGGCGAAGGCGGCGCCGGCGTGGCCGGGGCGGGTGCAGGCTCGCCCGCGGACAGGATGAGCCGCTTGGTCATCACGTCGCGGATGAGGTCGGCCCGTGCCCCGTTGTTGAACTGCTGGTCGGCGGCGATCCAGGCGTTGGCCATGTCGCGATAGGTGAAGTCGCCCTGGGGAGCGGTCTTCATCAGGTTGGCGACCTGCGAGAGCATCTCGGCGCCCGTGGCCCGCAGGGCGTCGACAGGGGCCATTCCCTTGGCCATGTTCGACGCCTGCACGGCACAGACGACGTCGTAGAACGCGCCCGTCCAGAGACGCGAGTATGAGTGCACCTCAGAGCTGAGCTGGTCGGACGGAGCCGAGCCAGGGAGCGTCGAGGGATCGACCCACGTGAACGTGTTGTTGGCGTTGCGCACCCAGTCACCGCCCGTGCGGTTGGTGCCCTTGAAGTCGTTGATGCCGATGCCGAGCTGCTCACCGGTGGCGGCGAGGATGTTGGGCTTGCGCAGGTCGCCACCGGTCTGGACGGCGACGCGCTGCAGGGTGCGCTCGTCCTGGAAGGCCATGAGCATGCCGAGCTGGTCGCCGAACGACTCGTGGAAGCCACCGGGATCGGCCGACCACGTGCTGAGATAGCCCGGACGCAGGGCGTCGAGCATGGCGTGGCCGCACTCGTGCGAAACGACCTCTCCGGAGGCGCCGCTCATCATGGTGGCGCCGATGACGTTGTCGGTGCCGTGGAAGAAGTGCACACCGCCCGACCAGCGCGAGTAGTAGGCGTTGAAGTTCTCGCCCTCGTCCGGGGTCACGCTGAGGCGCTGATCGCCGAACGCCCACTCGATGGGCTGTCCGAGGGCCTTCTCGAACGCAGCAACCGTCTTGGCCGCCGCAGCGAACGAGATGGCGGCGGCATTGTTCGCCTGATCGCCGTCGCCGTAGACGTACTTGCCGTTGACCGGCGTCAGGTCGGAAGCGAGAACCACCTTGTCGGTCTGAGGACGCTTGCCGCCGCTCACCCCTTTGATGTTCTCTGCCTTGCTGGGCATGACCATGACGTCCTGGGCATTGTAGCTGAAATCAACGTCGGTCTTGGCCTCGGGCGTGGTCTCTGGCGTCGCGGGGGGGGCGCTGAGAGGCTGGGTCTTCACGGCCGAGATGCGGGGAAATTCGATCATCGAGGGCTCCTTCGAGTGACGTGTCTATGTGTTCTACTGACAGTTTAACGCAGCGGTCTCCCTCGAGGTGTTGAGAAAAGGTTAACGTCCGGCACGATGGCCCTGAGGGGTCGCGCCCCTGCCGCCTCGCGTTCCGCGCCTCCCCGCGCCGCCTTGCTCCCGCTCCTGGCATGCAGTATAGTAGGACGAATCTTCCCGCCAATCTCCCGCAGAGGTGCTCTCTTCTTGGCTCTCCCCGCCCGCGCGCTGGCCCTCGTCCTTCTCGGCGTCGCGCTGACGCTCACACCCGTCCTGGCGGAGGCGCCCGCGCCACCGAAGCCGACCCCCGTGCTCGACGCACCGACCTACGCCGACGCGTGTCAGGTCGATTTCTCGTGGCTGCTCCCGGCCCACGCGCACGGCTTCCTGAAGGTCTCCCCGAACGGCACCTTCGTCTGGGAGAACGGGCAGCGGGCGCGGTTCTGGGGAATCAACATCTCCAATCGCAGCCTGTGGACCACCCACGACGAGATCGATCGGGTGGTGTCGATGCTGGCCCACGCCGGCACCAATCTGGTTCGGTTCGAGGCCCTCGACTCCCGCGGGGGGCTGCTCGACATCCCCAATCAGCCCGGCTCGCGCGCACTCGACGCCGCCAAGCTCGACACGCTGCACTACTGGATCGCGCGGTGCAAGCAGGCGCACATGAGCTACTATCTCGACCTCCTCGACTTCCGCGAGTTCAAGCCGGAAGACGGCATCGAAGCGACGCTCAACCGGGGTGCCCGACCCTACGCAATGTTCGACCCCCACCTCATCGCGCTGCAGAAGGAGTATGCCACAGCGCTCCTGACCACGTCGAACCCGTACACGGGGCTCCGGCCCGTCGACGACCCGGATCTTGCGCTGGTCGAGATCTGCAACGAGCACGGTTTCTTCATCAATCCGGAGTCGCTCACCGAGATCGTCGAGCCGTACCGCGGGCGTCTGCGCTCGCTCTGGAACGCCTGGCTCACCACCCGCTACACCTCGCGCGAACGCCTGGCCGCGTCGTGGAAGAGCCTGGGCGAGGGAGAGGACCCCACCACCGACACCGTGGCGCTTCCGGTGCTCACCGATCCCGCCGGCGGACGCGGCCCGCGAGAGGTGGAGCCTCGGCTGGCCGACGGGGTCGCCTTCCTGCACGATGTGCAGCGCGCCTACTTCCACGCGATGATGGCCCACCTGCGCGAGATCGGGCTGCGCGTGCCGGTCACGGCGGTGGTCTCGAACGATGTCGCGCCGGACCTGGCTTCGGTGGCGGCGGAGTGCGACTTCCTGTCGGAGAACTTCTACGCCGACCATCCGCGCTTCGAAGGGAAGGACTGGGAAGGGAAGTTCCACTTCCGCAACCTCAACCAGCTGCGCGATGGCGGCCCCGCGGGCTTTGCCCCCTATACCTGCGCGCTTCGCTGGAAGAACAAGCCGGTCGTGATCCGGGAATGGGCCACGGTGTGGCCCAATCGCTATCGCGCGGTGAGCGTGCCGCAGGCCGTCGCCTACGCGAGCCTCCAGGACTACGACGGCATGCTGCTCTTCGGGTACAAGACCAAGGAGTACGCCAACCGGCTGATGTTCTTCGGCTACGAGGCCGACCCCACGGTATGGGGCCTCTACTCGCTGGGCGCCGCCGTGTTCCTGCGCGGCGACATCGCCCCGTCGAGCGCGAGCATCACGCTGATGTACAGCCTGCCCACGCTCCTCGCCTTCCCCAACGGCATCACCGACACCCATCGCCTCGCCTGGCTGCTCCGCGTCGGCGCCGACACGGCAGAGCAGGTTCCCCCGCTCACCCCGCCCCGCACGCCGCGCAGCCTCAACCAGGCCCTCGCCGGAGGCGGGGCCGGGGATCCCACGGGGCGACATTGCTCGAGGGCGGTCCGCGT
>RGZZ01000379.1 GCA_010028905.1 Pseudomonadota bacterium
GGCCCACTTCTTCAACCCGCGTCAGAGTCCTCCGGCGCGTGGCGGAGAAGGCCGCCACGTCACCCGCGCGACAAAAGGAGGAGGTCGACCGCAGGGGAGGAAGTATGGGCCCCGATTCGACATGAAGGCAATCGTCATCCGCGAGGGCAAGTCTGTCAAGGACGCCCTGAAGAAGCTCGACAAGACCTCGGAGAAGGTCCTGGTGGTGGTCGACGGAGACCATCGTCTGCTGGGAACCCTGAGCGACGGCGACATCCGCCGCCACCTGCTCAAGGGCCGCAGCCTCGACGACTCCATCAACGGCGTCTATCACCGGAACCCCGTCGTTCTCACGCGCCCAGACGCAAGCTACGAGCGCGCCCAGGAGCTCATGCTGGCGCGCAAGATCGGGCTGATCCCCGTGCTCGACGAAGACCGCAAGGTTGTCGAGCTGCTCACCTGGAACCAGGTGTTCTCGAAGCCCCAGAAGCGCCGCTGGGAGACCATCGATCTGCCGGTGGTGATCATGGCCGGCGGCAAGGGCACGCGCCTCGAGCCCTTCACCAAGGTCTTCCCCAAGCCGCTGATCCCCCTGGGCGACAAGCCCATCATCGAGGTGATCATCGACGAGTTCCGCGAGCACGGCCTGAAGCGGTTCTACGTCACGGTGAACTACAAGGCCGAGATGATCGAGGCCTACTTCAAGTGCCTCCCCCGAGACTATGAGATCACGTTCATCCGCGAGAGCGAGTACCTGGGCACGGCAGGGGCCCTGCGCCTGCTGAAGGGGTGCTTCGAAGGGCCGTTCATCGTGTCGAACTGCGACACCGTGGTGAAGGCCGACTACGCCGAGGTCGTGCGCCTGCATCAGCAGCAGGCCTCCTCCATCACCATCATGTCGGCCCTTCGGCACTACGAGATCCCCTACGGCGTGCTGTCGTACGGCCACGGCGGCGAGATCACCTCACTGGTCGAGAAGCCGGAGTGCACCTTCACCATCAACACCGGCTGCTACGTGCTCGACACCGAGGCCCTCTCGCTGATACCCGACGGGCCGTGCGACATGCCCTCGCTCATCTCCGAGATCATCGCCAAGAACAAGAAGGCCATCACCTATCCGGTGAACGAGAGCGACTACGTCGACATCGGCCAGTGGGACGAGTACCGTCGCACGGTCAAGGTGTTCGAGCAGGTGACCTGAAGCGATTCCATCAACAGCGGGCCTCGCGTGGGCGCGAGGTCGGACAAGGCGGTACCCAACGTGAAGATCGGCGCCCTCATCTCGGTGCGCAACAAGTCGGAGCGATTTCCGGGCAAGATACTGAAGCCCCTCGCCGGCCAGACCGTGTTCGAGCATCTGGTCGATCGCGTGAAGATGGCGGGCGCGGTCGATCGCGTCATCATCGCCACCAGCGATGACCCGCGCGACGAGGTGTTCAGCGACATCGCCGCGCGCAAGCACATCGACGTGTTCCGCGGCAGCCGCGCCGACAAGCTGAAGCGCTACCTCGACGCCCTCGACCACTTCGGTCTCGACGCCGCCATCGTCATCGACGGCGACGACATCCTCTGCTTCCCCGAGATCATCGACGAGACCGCCCGCGTGCTGCGCGATCAGCGCCCTGACGCCGTGCTGTGGCGGGGGCTGCCCCTGGGCGCCGCGTCGAGCGGGCTCACGAAGGCGGCCCTGGCCCGCATCATGGAGCTCAAGAACGAGGAAGACACCGAGGTGTGGGGCGGCTACTTCACCCGCGGCGACTTCGACACACGCTTCGTCGAGTCCGACGAGCCGCTCTTCGGGCATCCCGAGGTGCGCATGACCCTCGACTACGAAGAAGACCTCGCCTTCCTCGAGAAGGTGTTCGGCGCGCTGCACCCGACCAACCCGCGGTTCACCTCGCGCGACCTCATGCACCTGCTCATCAACGTTCACCCAGAGTTCAACGACATCACCCGACCGGCTCAGGAGCGGTACGAGACGAACATCGCCAAGGCCGCACCGGTCAGATTCAAGACGGAGAGCACCACACCATGAAGTACATCGTCTTCGGTCTCGGTTCGATGGGCAAGCGGCGCATCCGCTGCCTGCAGGCGCTGGGCGCGCGGCCCGAGGAGATCACCGGGTTCGACCTGCGCGCCGATCGTCGCGAGGAGGCGACCCGTCTCTACGGCGTCACCGCCATCGACAACCTCGAGGCCATCCGCTGGCCGGAGGTGAAGGCGCTGGTGGTCTCGACCCCGCCGGACTACCACCACATCTACATGAAGCTGGCCATCGAGAAGGGCCGACCGGCCTTCGTCGAGGCCTCGGTGCAGCTCGACGGGCTCGACGAGATCGATGCCGCCGCCAAGGCGAGTGGCGTTCTCATCGCCCCCAGCTGCACCCTGCGCTTCCACCCCGCCGTCAAGGACATGAAGCGCATCATCCAGAGCGGCCGCTACGGTCGGGTCACCAGCTTCACCCACTACTCCGGGCAGTACCTCCCCGACTGGCACCCCTGGGAGAACGTGCGCGACTTCTACGTCTCGAAGAAGGAGACGGGCGCCTGTCGCGAGATCATTCCCTTCGAGCTCACCTGGCTGCGCGATCTCGTGGGGCTGCCCACCGACATCGTCGGGCTGCGGGGCAAGACCATGGACGTGGGCGCCGACATCGACGACACCTACGTGGCAGCGGTCAAGTGCCCCACCTCGTACGGCACCATCATGGTCGACGTGGTGGCGCGCTACGCGATGCGCAACCTCATCGTGAACATGGAGCGAGGCCAGCTGCAGTGGCGCTGGGACAAGCCCGAGATCTGGCTCTTCGAGGCCGATGACAAGCGCTCGGTCGTGTACGGGCAGCGCGAGACCCACGCCCAGGCCGGCTACAACCGCAACATCGCTGAAGAGATGTACATCGACGAGATCCGCGCCTACCTGGCGGCGGTCGACGGCACCGCGCCGTGGCCCAACACGATTCAAGACGACAAGGCCGTGCTCAGCCTCCTCTACCACATGGAGAAGGTGAGCGACGAGGTCCAGGGCGCCATGGTGGGAGCGTGAACCCGATGAGCAACCCCACGGCCACGCGCACGTTCAGCGAGCGGCTGCATGCGGTGATTCCCGCGGGCGCTCACACCTACAGCCGCGGCGACGACCAGTACCCGCTGAACGCGCCGCAGATCCTCTCGCGAGGTGCGGGGGCCTACGTCTACGACGGCGATGGCCGGCGCTTCCTCGACTACGGCATGGCGCTGCGCGCCGTCACCCTGGGGTACGCCAACGACGCGGTCGACCAGGCCGCCTTCGCGGGCGCGCGCCTGGGCAACAACCTCACCCGGCCCTCGCTCACCGAGCTCGAGGCGGCGGAGCTGCTGGTCGACCTCATTCCCAGCGTCGACATGGTGAAGTTCGCCAAGAACGGGTCGAACGCCACCACCGCGGCCGTGAAGCTGGCGCGGGCCTTCACGGGCCGCTGGTTCGTCGCCATGTGCGCCGAGCAGCCCTTCTTCTCGTTCGACGACTGGTTCATCGGCACCACGGTCATGGACAAGGGCGTGCCCGATCCATACCGCTCGCTGAGCCTGAAGTTCCACTACAACGATCTCGCCTCTCTCGAAGCCCTGTTCACGGCGCATCCGAACGAGATCGCCTGCGTGATCATGGAGCCCGCCACCACGGTGGAGCCTGTTCCCGGCTTCCTGCAAGGGGTGCGCGACCTGTGCACGAAGCACGGGGCGGTGCTCATCATCGACGAGATGATCACGGGCTTCCGCTGGCACTTGCAGGGCGCCCAGACCTACTTCGGCATCACCCCTGATCTGAGCACCTTCGGCAAGGGCATGGCCAACGGCTACTCGGTGGCCGCCATCGCGGGCCGTCGCGACATCATGGAACTGGGCGGCATCACCCGTGAGGGCGAGGAGCGCGTCTTCCTGCTGTCAACCACCCACGGGGCCGAGATGTGCGGACTGGCCGCCTTCATCGAAACCGTGAAGCAGTACCGCGAGCTCGATGTCATCGATCACCTGTGGCGCTATGGACGTCGTCTCATCGACGGGCTCAACGAGGCCGCCCGCGCCGCAGGCGTGGGCGACTGCTTCGTGGCAGAGGGCTTCCCCTGCTCGCCGCTCTACATGACACGCGACCGCGACGGCGCCGTCTCGATGCCGCTGCGCACGCTGTTCAGCCAGGAGATGATCCGCCGCGGCGTGCTCATGCCGTGGATCGCCCTGTCCCGGGCCCACGGCGACGCCGAGCTCAACACCACGCTCGAGGCGGCCGCCGAGGCGCTCGCCGTCTATCGCAAGGCGCTCGACGAGGGCGTCGACAAGCACCTCGAGGGGCGCCCCATCAAGCCGGTGTTCCGCAAGGTGAACTGAGTCACCGGGCACTCTGAGAGAAGAGCGCGGCGCCTGGCGGTGGGGCTGTCACCGTCACACCCGGGCGCACCGCGATCTCCCACACGCCACGCCCGTAGGTGGCCACCGCGAGAATGCCGCGGGCCTCGTCGAGGACGAGGTCGAACGACAACACGTTCGGCAGGCCCACGCCGAAGCGTGTCCAGCTTGCGCCGTCATTCGTCGACGCGAACACGCCCTGAAAGGTCGCCAGGTAGAGCATGCGGCTCTTGTCGTCGATCACGATGCTGTAGGCGGGGAGATCCGGCAGGCCGCTCGAGATGTCGGTCCAGCTGGCGCCCGCGTCGGTGGTGCGGAAGACGTGGGGCGTTCCCGTGCCGCTGACCGTGCACCAGGCGTGCCCGGAATCGCGCGGATCAACGGCGATCCCCGTGATGGCAGCGCCCGCGGGCAGGCCCGCGCTGCGCAGCGTGAACGGTGTGCCCGTCGTGGCGCGCACGTACACCGTGCCCTGATCGGT
>RGZZ01000380.1 GCA_010028905.1 Pseudomonadota bacterium
TGATCTCGCTGATCTCGGGGAGGGGCGTCGGCGGAGGTGCGATGGCCTCTGGGGCTGCTGCGTTGAACTCGTCTGCGCTCTCGTCGGCGTGCGTGCGAGGCTTCCGTCGCGGCGCCGAAGCGGCCGTGCGCTGGGCCATGTACTCGCGCACCGCGCGCAGGAGGTCGTCGCGGCTGGCGACCACCGTCGAGGCGTCTGGTGGACCGTCGAACGGGCGGAACGCGCCCCGCGCCGGCGACGAAGGCGCATCTTCCCCTTCGCGGGCACGCTGGCCACGCGAGGGAGGGGCTGAGGAGCCGCCTCGTGTGGATGACGGTCTCTCGTCTTGCAACCAGGGGAGAGAATCGCGATCGTCGTCCGCCATGATCTTGAAGATCTACGGCGACCGGGCGACCTATTCCTCCGAGGGGCCCTCGGCAGCGCCGTCGAGCGCCTCGGGGCAGAAGCGTTCCGCGAGGCTTCGTGCGGCGCCGGCCAGGCGCGGGTCGGCGAGGGCGGCACGCAGATGCCCTGCCGCCTCGTGGGACGCATCCACCAGGATGAGCGCCTCCGCGCAGCGGAGGCGGAACGGGGTGTTCGACGGATCGAGGCGGGTGGCTTCGCGCAGGTGGTGGGCCGCCTCGCCGAACGCCTCGTGCGTGGTCGCCGTGCCCATGGTGAGCCAGCCCAGGAACCCGCGCGCAACGGCGTCGGTGGGGGCGATCGAGACGGCGTGGTCGAAGGCGTCGCGAGCCCCAGGGGGGTCGCCCAGCTCGAGGCGGCTGAAGCCGAGGTGCGTCCAGGCGCGCTGGTACGAAGGGTCGATGGAGAGGACGCGGTTGTAGGCGCCGATGGCCTCGGGGGTGCGTCCCAGGGCGTCGAGCACGTTTCCGAGGGACAGGAGCAGATGCGGGTCGTCAGAGCGCTCGGCCTGCGCCTCTTGCAAGATGCCGAGAGCCTCTTCGTGACGGCCCTCGATCTGCGCCGCCAGCGCCAGGTCGAAGGGGTCGTCCGGGTCGAGGGTCTCGCGGACGCGGCGCAACACCTCGCTGGCGCTCTCTCCCGACCCAGCGGCGGGAGCGGGGGTGCGCAGATCGTGCTCTCGCTGCAGCGCTCGGAGGTCGCGTGCCAGGGGGACCTCGCGGAAGTAGCCGGCTGCGTTCACCTCGCGAACCGTGGGCTCGAACACGCAATCGTCCGGCAGGCGGGTGCCCCGCATGCGGAAGTGCCCGAACACGCGACAGGAGAAGGGCCGATGGGCGTATATCGAGCAGCCTCGTCGTGCGTCGTCGTAGAAGGGGCAGCTCTCGTGGAGCAGCGCGCCGTGCGCATCGCGGCGTCGCTCGGCGTATTCGCGGAACGCCCTGGATGCCGCGGCTCCGAACCGTGCGGCTAGCGCGAGGTGCTCGACCTCGAGCACGTGCTGGGCGGTGAGACCGCTTCCGGTGCAGCAGGCGCGGCACTGCCCGCAGGGGTTGCCGTCTGTCGGCGGCAGCTGCCGCTCGAGGGCGGTGTAGAGCGTGTCGAGGGTCATGTCGGCAGGGCCGTTTCTCGGAAGGGCATGGCAGCAGTATAGCAGGTTTCCCTTCAGGCGCGAACGGCGCGACTGGGCGGGTCTGGTGCGAAGTAGTGACGGAGGAGGGCGGTCACCGCGAGCGCATCAGGTTCAGAAGAATTCTCCTGGTGCGGTCTCTGTGCGCAGGGAAGCAGGCGGTGCACTGCGAATCCCCTTCCTTCCCGCGACGAGATCTGCTCGAGCCTGCGCAGATCGCAGAGGCTCGTCGTGAAGACTCGGAGTTTCAATGAACACGCTCACCAATGTCATGCAGTGCTGGTGGGTCCCGACCGGCGCTTCTCGCAATGGGGTGACGGCAGACCTTCAGCACGCGCTGCTCGACCTGCGGCGCCCCCTGGTCATCGCTGACCGCGATGGGGTGGCGGCCGTTGTGCGTGACGGCCAGATCGCCTTTGGCGAGGTTCGTCCGGGCAGCGACGCGCTGCCCGTTCTCGCGTTCGCGCCCGCCCTGCCTCCAGAGGCACTGGGCGACGCTTCCTTCTGCGCGCAGCAGGGCATCCGATACGCCTACATCGCGGGTGCCATGGCCAACGGCATCGCGTCAGAGGCGCTGGTCATCGCCATGGGGCGGGCCGGCATGCTTGGGGTGTTCGGGGCGGCGGGGCTTTCCCTGCCGCGCGTCGAGCAGGCCATCGATCGCATCCAGGCCGCACTGGGAGATCTGCCCTACGCCTTCAACCTCATCCACAGCCCGGGAGAGCCGGGTCTCGACGACCGCGTCGTCGACCTCTATCTTCGTCGCGGGGTGCGCCGCATCTGCGCGAGCGCGTTCCTCGATCTCACGCTGGCGGTGGTGCGCTACCGCTTCCACGGCATCCATCGAGACGCGGCCGGTGCGGTGGTGACGCCCAACCACGTGTACGCCAAGATCTCACGGGTCGAGCTGGCGCGCAAGTTCTTCGCGCCGCCTCCTCCGGACATGCTGTCGGCCCTCGTGAGCGCGGGCGCCCTCACCGCTGCGCAGGCCGAGCTGGCCGCGACCCTTCCCGTGGCGCAGGACATCACCGCCGAGGCAGATTCCGGCGGGCACACCGACAACCGTCCCGCGCTGGCCTTGTTCCCCACCATCGCAGCGGTGCGCGACGAGATGCAGCGCAAGCACGGCTACGCAGTACCGTTGCGGGTCGGCGCCGCAGGGGGCATCGGAACCCCTTCGGCTGCAGCTGCCGCCTTCGCCATGGGGGCCGCCTATGTCATGACGGGGTCGGTGAACCAGGCCTGCGTCGAGGCGGGTACTTCGGCGGCGGTGCGCGAGATGCTGGCGCAGGCCTCCCAGGCCGACGTTGCCATGGCGCCTGCGGCAGACATGTTCGAGATGGGCGTGAAGGTCCAGGTGCTCAAGCGCGGCACCATGTTCAGTGTGCGGGCGCGCAAGCTGTACGATCTCTACCGCGCCCACGAGACCCTTGATGCGCTGCCGGCAAGCGAGCGCGCCGTGCTCGAACGCGACTTCTTCCGCTGCAGCCTCGAGCAGGAGTGGGCGCAGACGCGCGCTTTCTTCGAGACCCGTGACCCGCGCCAGATCGAGCGTGCCGAGCGCGAGCCCCGTCACAAGATGGCGCTGGTGTTCCGCTCCTATCTCGGGCGCGCCTCCGGCTGGGCGAACCAGGGCGAGGCAAGTCGGCGGGTCGACTACCAGATCTGGTGCGGTCCCGCCATGGGGGCATTCAACGAGTGGGCGCGCGGGTCGCTGTTCGACGACCTCTCGGCCCGCACGGTGGAGACCGTGGCCCTCAACATCATGATTGGCGCGGCGGTCCTGACCCGGGCCGCCACGATTCGGGCGCAGGGAGCTTCCCTGCCGCCGGAGGCCCAGCAGTTCCCGCCCATGCCCATCGATCGCATCCGGGCGCTGCTGCGACCTCAGAGCACAACCGTTTGACCTTCCAGGAGAGCATTTCGTGAGCACTGAACCCAACCGAGACGCCACAGACGTCCCCATCGCCATCGTCGGGATGAGTTGCCTCTTCCCCAAGGGGCCGGGGTTGAAGGGGTACTGGCGCGTCCTGCGCATGGG
This sequence comes from Pseudomonadota bacterium, assembly GCA_010028905.1. NCBI lineage: Bacteria > Pseudomonadati > Pseudomonadota > Pseudomonadota bacterium. The sequence continues at coordinate 3,573 of RGZZ01000380.1, forward strand.
GGTAGACTGCATCGGCGAGGTCCCTTCCTCGCACTGGTCTCCAGAGGCCTGGTTCGATGCCGACCCCAAGAGCCCGGATCGTACCTATTGCCGCCGTGGGGGCTTCCTCGACCCGGTCTCGTTCGATCCCACCGAGTTCCAGATGCCGCCGAACGCGCTCGAAGCCACGGATACCTCCCAGATCCTGGGGCTCGTCGTTGCCAAGGCTGCGCTCGAAGATGCTGGCTACGGTGAGGGCCGCGTCTTCGACCGCGAGAAGACCAGCGTGATTCTGGGCGTGACGGGCTGCCTCGAGCTCGTGATCCCGCTGGGGGCTCGTCTCGGCCACCCCATCTGGCGGCGTGCGCTGGCCGAGTCCGGCGTGGCGGACGACGTGGCCGAGAAGGTGGTCGAGCGCATCTCGGGCGCCTACGTGCCGTGGCAGGAGAATTCGTTCCCGGGCCTGCTGGGCAACGTGGTCGCCGGCCGCATCGCCAATCGACTCGACCTGCACGGCACCAACTGCGTCGTTGACGCCGCCTGCGCGAGCTCGAACAGCGCCGCCCATCTGGCCGCGCTCGAGCTGGCCGCTGGGCGGGCCGACATGGTGGTGACCGGTGGCGTCGACACGTTCAACGATATCTTCATGTACATGTGCTTCAGCAAGACGCCGGCGCTCTCCGCAAGCGGCGAGTGCCGTCCGTTCTCGGGGCAGGGAGATGGCACCCTTCTGGGTGAGGGCATCGGCATGGTGGTGCTCAAGCGTCTCACCGACGCCGAGCGAGACGGCGACCGTGTCTATGCGGTCATCCGCGGCATCGGTACGTCGAGCGACGGAGAGGGGCAGGCCATCTACGCGCCGAGCAGCGACGGTCAGAAGCGCTGCCTCGAGCGCGCCTACGAGAACGCCGGCGTCGAGCCGTCGACCGTGGGGCTCGTGGAGGCCCACGGCACGGGCACCAAGGTGGGTGACGTGGTCGAGTTCGAGGCCTTGCGTGCGGTCTACGGCGCGAACCGAGCCGACACGGGCTGGTGCGCGCTGGGGTCGGTGAAGTCGCAGATCGGTCACACCAAGGCCGCGGCCGGCGCCGCGGGCCTCATCAAGGCCGCGCTCGCGCTGCACCACAAGGTCCTGCCCCCCACGTTGAAGGCGGAGCAGCCCAACCCGAAGCTGCGCCTGGGCGAGAGCCCTTTCTATCTCAGCGGCATCGCCCGTCCCTGGGTGGGCGACCCTGCGCATCCGCGACGCGCGGCGCTGAGCGCCTTCGGCTTCGGAGGC
>RGZZ01000381.1 GCA_010028905.1 Pseudomonadota bacterium
GGTGAGGTCATCAAGGGCTTCGCCAAGCTCATCGCCCGCCTCTCGCGTCGCCACCATCTGCTGGCCCCATGCGACACGGTGTGCAACATCCCCGCGAGCAAGGTCGAGAGCCCGGAGACCGCGGTGAGCCAGCTCTCGCGCATGGTGGCCGAGATGGCGGGCATCCGGGACGGCACGGGCTGGCTGGTGCGCCATAAATCGGTGCTGCCGGCCGGCTTCTTCAACATCGGCACCAACGAGGGCAAGCACCTCGACAGCGTGCGGGTGGCCCACAACGACCTGGTGGGTGGCCGCACCATCCTGCTGCTCGACGATTTCATCGATACCGGCTCGACCATGCGGGCCTGTCGTCATCTGCTGCAGGCTGTCGGTGCGAAGCGCGTTCTCTGCCTCGCGCTGGGCATGCGCGATCACGAGCCTCTCTGAGGTGCGCCTCACGTCCATCGATCTGGGCGTCATCGGTCTCTACTTCGCCATCATCAGTGGCGTGGCATGGATCAGCCGAGCCTCGTCGAAGGAGGGGAGTCGAGGCTTTCTGCTGGGCGAGCGCCAGATTCCCTGGTGGGCCGCCATGCTGTCGATCATCGGCACCGAGCTGAGCGCCCTCTCGTTCGTGGGCGTGCCTGCCTATGCGTATGCGCGCACCGGGAACTTCACCTATCTGATGGCGGGGGCGGGCATGGTGTGTGCCCGTGTCATCGTGTCGAAGTGGTTCGTGCCGGCCTTCTACGCCCAGAACGTGGTCTCGATCTACGAGCTGCTCGAGACGCGCTTCGGTCCTCGCACCCGTGATGCCGGGGTGGCTGTCTTCATGTTCACGCGGGTGGCCATGAGTGGCGTGCGCCTCTACGCGGGCTCCATCGTCATCGAGCAGGCGCTCGGCGTCTCGTGGACCTGGGCCATCGTTCTCACCGCAGGGGTGGGCATGGTGTACACGATGGTGGGCGGCATCAAATCGGTGATCTGGACCGAGGTGCTGCAGGTGTGCGTCATGCTCGGCGGCGCCATCGCCGCCGCGGTGGCCCTGTACGCCTCTCTCCCGCAGGGCTGGGCGTCAGTGCAGGCCGCCGTGGCCGACATCTCCCCGCCCAAGTTCGCCATCTTCGATTTCCGCTTCGACCTCTTTGCGCAGGACCAGGAGTTCACGGTCTGGTCGTGCCTCGTGGGCATGACGTTCTTCAACCTGTCGATCATGGGCACCGACTACGACATGGTGCAGCGCATGCTCACCACGAAGGACGAGGCGCGCAGCGCGCGCGCCGTGATCACGTCGGCGCTCGCCGACGTTCCGCTGTCTGCGCTCTTCCTCACCATCGGGGTTCTGCTGTACACCTACTACGGCCTGCACCCGGATCCCACGCTGCCCATGGCCGATGGCCACGTCATCGCCAAGCAGGTCTTTCCCCACTTCATCGTCACGCGCATGCCCCCCATGCTTGCCGGCCTCGTGGTGGCGGGCATCCTCTCGGTGGCGCTGTCGTCGTTCCAGTCGGCGCTCAATGCGCTCTCGGCGTCGTACACCATCGATGTCTATCGCCGCTACATCGGACGAGATCTGCCCGACGAGCGCTATGTGCGGGTCACGCGCCAGGCCACCGTGGTCTTTGCCGTGCTTCTCTGCGGTGTGGCCTTCGCCTCGTCGCAGGCGCACGATCTCCTCATCCTCGGACTGGAGATTCCGTCGTATACCTACTGTGCCTTGCTCGGGGTCTTCCTGGTGGGCATCTTCACCCGGCAGGGCACCGACGCCAGCGGCGTGCTGGCCATCGCGACCACGATCCCGTTCGTGCTCGTCGTCTGCCATGGGTGGTTGGGCGTGGCGTGGACCTGGAACGCCATGTTCGGAACCCTGTTCTCGATCGCAGTGACCCTGGCGGCGGCTCGGCCTCGGTCGCGATGAGCCGTCGCGCCTACGAACGGGCGGAGGCGGCCCTGCACGCCTTCACCCGAACGGCCATCGACAACACGCCCCCCCGCGCCGGCCATCGTCTGCGCGCCTTCCTCGACGCCCGCGGCGCGCCTGACCGGCGCTTGCAGATCGTCGTGGTGGTGGGCACGGTGGGCAAGGGCTCGACGGCCACCTGCCTGGCGTCGATCCTGCGGGCCTGCGGGGAGACCGTGGGGCTGTTCACGGGGCCTCACCTCGCGCGCTACACCGAGCGGGCCCAGGTGAACGGACGCGCGGTCTCGATGAAGGCATGGGCCCGGCAGATCACCGATCTGCTACAGGCTGCCGAGACGCTGCCCGATCGCCCCTCGCTGCTCGAGGTGCTCGCGGTGGCGGCGGTGGAGTGGTTCGTCGACCGCGGCGTGCGCTGGGCGGTGATGGAGGCCGGCGTGGGCGGGCATCGCGATCACACCATGGCCTTCGCCCCGGTGCTCAGCGTGATCACCCGCATCGACATCGATCACGCCGATCTGCTCGGCGACACCATCGCCGCCATTGCCCACGAGAAGTGCGGGGCTGTGCGAGCGGGCACGTCGGTGGTCTCCGGGGTGCAGACAGCCGACGCCGCCGCGGTCATCACCGCGCGCGCGAACGAGGCGGTTGCCCCGCTCTGGCTGGGGGGGCGCGACGTCCACGTGGGTGGCGTGGTGCCTCTGGCCGCTGCCACCCGCTTCGACTACAGCTGTGCGTTGCTCGGTGTCGACTGGCAGGCGCTGCGCGTGCCCCTGGCCGGCGCGCACCAGGCCGAGAACGCCGCACTTGCCGTCACGGCCGCGCTGCGCTTGTGGGCGCACGGTCGTGTTCTGCTCAGTGAGGGCAAGGTGCGCAGAGGCCTTTCGTTGGCGCGCTTCCCAGGTCGCCTCGAAGTTCTCGGCGGTGTGCCGGAGGTGCTGCTCGACGGCGCGCATCAGCCTGTGGGGGCGCGGGCGCTTCGTGTTGCCCTCGACACAGTCTACGCGAGCCGTGACGTATTTCTCGTGCTCGGGGTCTTCACCGACAAGGACCGCGATGGAATCGCCGCGGCGCTTGTCGGCCGCGCCGCTCGCACCTTTGTGACGCTGCCGCCTTGGGCCGATCGAGCGGGGGATGTGGCCGCGCTCGAAGACTGGGCGGTGCGGGCCGCAGGGCGTGGGCGCGTCGAGCTCGCGCCGACGTGGGAGCAGGCCCTCGAGGCTGCGCGCGACGCTGCTCGGGAAGCGATGGGCGCGGGCCGCTCGGCCCTGGTCGTGGTGACGGGCTCGCTCTACCTGGTGGGCGCGGCGCGGGAGCGGCTGTTCTGTCTTCATCTTCGCAGAATGAGCGCAAAAGGGGCTGCTGCAACATACGTCTGACGTGTTCTGTGCAGATGCGACCAGTACACTCTCCATGGTCACCGCAGCGCCGGCCCAGCGGCCATCGGCCCAAAGGAGACAGATCGTGGCGCAGCGTACCTCACGGCATGGCCCCTCCTCGTCGCGACCCCGTCGGCCCAGGCCAGGAGTCAGTCTGGGATTATCCACGCCCGCCCCGCCTCGAACCCGACAGACGCCTGGTTGAGGTGGTCTTCAATGGCCACGTCGTTGCGCGAACGACCCGCGCGCTCCGCCTCCTCGAAACCAGCCATCCCCCCACCTGGTATATTCCACCCGACGATATCGACATGTCGGTCATCGAAGTCGCCTCAGGATCGTCATTCTGTGAGTGGAAAGGCGTCGCGACCTACCATACGGTCGTCGTCGGAAGCCGCCGAGCAGAGCGTGCAGCGTGGAGCTATGCGTCGCCGGCTGCTCCCTTCGAGGCGCTTGCAGATCATCTGGCCTTCTACGTGGCCGCCATGGACGCATGCACCGTCGGCGGCGAGCGCGCACGCCCGCAGCCGGGCGGGTTCTACGGGGGATGGGTCACATCTGACCTGGCAGGGCCGTTCAAGGGAGAGCCCGGAACCTGGCACTGGTAGGGGTTGGGGCGGGATCCGCCTTCGTGTCACGACCGACCAGGAGCGGTCGTGTGCCTCGGTTCACGTCAGTCCGATGTGGGCGTCACGATCTGATGGGTGGTCAGGACGGGAAGGATGCGCGTCTCGAATGTGCTCATGCGCGTCTCTATCCGGGCGAGGGTCTGGGCGACGTCGGTGACGGGTTGCCCCTGCTCGAGCAGGTGACGCCCGGCGTTCGTGAGCGCCTGCGCGATCGACGTGGCTCTCTCGTCTGAGGGTTGCTCCCAGGCGGTGACGCAGAGGCCGTCGAGAACGTCGAGGGGCACCACGGCTCCCGTGTGCGGCGAGACGAGACGTACCCCGTTGTCGCGCATGAGCCGATCGCGCAGCAGCGCGCGGTTGAAGCCGTCGGTGACGCGCACGGGGCCGTTGGCGTTGAGGGTGTCGAAGGGGCCATGATAGAGCCGCAGTGCGCCGAGGGCGCAGAGGCGCTGCAGCACGCCCTGCAACACATCTGCGGGGGCTTCGCCCGCGAGCTCCGCCATCGTCGCCGGCGCGGCTTGCAGCCGATCGAGCAGGCGCTGTGCCAGGGGGTTCGTGATGGGCACGTCTGATGTGACCAGTGGATTTGAGCCGAACCACGCCCAGGGGCCCGTCTCAGACGGGGTGGGCGGTACCTGGTCGGCGCGCACGTAGATGTCGCGTCGGAAGACCTCGTCGAGCACGAAGTCGCGATGCGTCTCGTAGGTGTCGCGGGTCTCGGCCGATCGCAGCAGCGGCTGGAACGTTGCGGGCACACAGAGATCGGGGTAGTTGCGCGTGTGTGGGATGCAGCCGGCGAACCGCATCCCGCAGGCACTGAGGGCAGCGGCAACCTCGTGGAAGTAGAATGCGCGCCAGTGCTCATTGAGGAACTCGTGGATCAGGTAGTTGGGCGACTGCGAGAGCAGGCGGTCGAGCTTGCGCT
>RGZZ01000382.1 GCA_010028905.1 Pseudomonadota bacterium
AGGCCGGTGCTTCGCGACATCGTGAGCGGAACGATCTGCAGCGATCTCCTCGACTACCTCGCGCGCGACACGTTCTTCTGCGGCCTGTCGGGTGCGTGGGACGCGCGGCTCTTCCGCTGCTTTCGCGTTGACGGCAGCACGGATCGCCTCTATCTCGACGCCCAGAAGGACGGCATCATTCGCGAGGATGCGCTATCGGAGGTCGTGAACCTGCTGCGACTGCGCTACTTCCTGTCGGAACGGGTGTACTTCCACCACAGCAAGACGGCTTCCGGCGCCATGATCTCTCGTGCCGTGGAGTGCGCGGTCAATGAGGGTCTGCGCCTCGAGGAGATGTTCGGGTTGCGCGACGACACGCTGCTCTATCTGCTCGATCAGCGATACGGACGAATTCCCGCTGTGCGCTGCCTGCTCGATCACGTCTTCTCCCATCGGCTCTACAAGCGCGCCTATGTGCTGACGCGGCGGGTGGGGGAGGAGAAGCAGGCCGCCCTCATCCGCTCGTTCCACAGCGATCGTGCGGCGCGTGAGGAGGCGGAGCGCAGCTTGAGCAAGCGCTTGCGGCTCAAGGACGGCGAGCTCGTCGTCTACTGCCCATCGAGCCGGATGCAGCTGAAGGAAGCAGACGTGCTGGTTCGCATCGACGAAGGTCGCCCGCGCTCGCTGCGAGAGCTCGCCCTGCCAGAGATCGAGGTGCTCACGGGAAGGCACCGAGACCTCTGGCGGTTCTACGTCTTTGTCGCCCCACGCCACGTGGAGCGGCTGCGCGCCGTGGGCGCGGCCTGCGAGGCGTGGTTCCAGTCTCCGAACGAGCTCCCCGCGTTGCAGACCGGACAGCTCTACCTCTGAGCCTGCGGGGACGACAGCCCCCTGGTCAGCCCGATTGCGGCCTCGCGCCGTGCAGGGCCCAGATCTGCTCGATGGAGACGCCGATGCGCGCGAGGAGGTCTGCAAGGCGCCCGAGGGGGAGGCCGACGATGTTCGAGTAGCAGCCCTCAACGCGTCGAACAAGGACGCCCCCCAGGCCCTGTATCCCGTAGCCGCCCGCCTTGTCGAGGGGCTCGCCCGTGGCCACATACGTGTCGATGAGCGCGGAGGAGAGATCCCGGAACGAGACCGCCGTCACCTCAGCCTGTACAAGGCTCTCCGCGGCACGTCGCACGCAGAGCCCCGTCACCACGTGATGCGTCTTGCCGCTCAGGGCCGCCAGCATCTGGCGCGCATCGTCGGCGTCGGTGGGCTTGTTCGACAGGCGGCCGTCGCAGACGACCACCGTGTCAGCCGCCACTGCGATGTGCGCCCCCGTCTCCCCCGCGCCTGGCTGGCCCTGGCCGAGTCGGGCGATTGCGGCCGCAGCCTTTGCCTCGGCCAGGCGGCACGTGAGCCGCTGGGCGTCGTCGAGGGAGACAGTCACTCCCGGCGGGCAGAGCGCGTGCAGGATCGCCTCTTCATCGACCTCGGGAACCACGACCCGGCACTGGAGCCCGATCTGGCGCAGAAGGGACAGCCTTCGAGGGCTGGAGGAAGCGAGCACGATCTCCAACGAACGTCTCCTGGGCTCGAGAGAGTGGGCGCGTGTCGCACGAACGAGCCGCCGAGCGCTACGAGCCACCGCTTCGCCCATCCGAGGTGCCATCCTGCTGTACCGTCCCCGTCTTCCCAAGCGGTATTTCTACGCCATCGTCGCCACCGGAGGGCTCACCGTCCTCATCGTGACGTCCGCGTTGCTCTGGCTTGTCGACCCGCGGGGGCCGCTGTGGGTGTTCAGCGCCGCAGCCCTCGCACTGGCCTGGGGGGTCATGGTGGAACGTCGGTGGCCTCAGCTGACCCGGCACGACGTTCCGGTTGCCGGCCTCCCCGCTGCGCTGGATGGCTTGCGGGTGGTTCATCTCTCCGATCTGCACTGGGATGATCATACCAGTCCCGCGCGCATGCATGCGATCTTCAACCAGGTGAATGCGCTGCGCCCTGATCTGGTCGTGCTCACGGGAGATCTGATCACGCACTACCGACGTCATATCGCCCCGTGCGCCGCCGCCATAGGCCGGCTGCGTGGTCGTCTGGGGGTTCACGCAGTCCTGGGAAATCATGACCACTGGGCCAGCGGTCGGCAGATGGCCGACGCGCTGCGCTCCGTCGGCGTGAACGTGATGATGAACGAACACGTGCTCGTGGAGGACGGTCTCTGGCTCGTGGGCGTCGATGATCCCCACCTGCGACGGGCCGACCTTGATCGCGCCCTGTTCGGGATTCCGGAGAGCGACGGACTTCCGCGCCTGCTGCTGGCGCACTCCCCCGACATCATGGAGGATGCGGAGGGGCGTGTCGATCTGGTGCTGACAGGGCACACCCACGGTGGTCAGGTGAGGTTCCCCGTGGTTGGACCTCTCCTTCACGCCACCCGGCACGCCGTGGGCCGAGAGCACGTGGTGGGCTTCCGGCGACGTGGCCACACCCTCTGCTTCACCAATCGCGGACTGGGAACCGTTCTCATTCCCATCCGATTCAACTGCAGACCCGAGGTGGCCCTCATCACGCTGCGCGTCGAGCACGATCAGGCGAAGCGGTAGAACGCTCTGTCTTAGAGCGGCCGAAAAGGCAGCTCTCCGCCCAGAAGTACGGCTACTCCACGCCCAGCGGCGCCTTTGACTGGAGGCGCAGCAGGACGACGGCGGCCTCGAGTCGCTCTGAGAGGCTCGACGAGCCCAGCATCTTCTGGTAGGTCGTGCTGCCGGCGGGGTCGCCGATCTTGCACAGCGCCCGCGCGGCGCGCAGGTCGTCGGCGTGGGCGCCGCGGAGCACCGGCCCGGCAGCCTCGACCCCGCGGTCACCCAGCGCGGCTGCGGCCTCGAGACGCACAGCCGCCGGCATGCCCTCCGCCAGCAGCCCCTTGAGGAGGTAGGTGCTCAGATCGCTGTCGATGCGGCTGAGCGCCTGCACGGCCAGGGGGCTCAGCACAGGGTCGGCGTTCGCGCAGGCGATGGCGCAGAGGGCTTCGGCTGAGGCCGCCGTGCCCTGTCGGCCGAGCGCGTCGACCGCGCGCGTGCGGTCGTCAGACGGGCCGCTCGATGCAATGCTCGACAGCGCGGCAGAGACCGCCGTCAGCTTGACCCGGTCTGCCGCGCGCAGCATCTCGTCTCGCTCTGGGTTCCCTGGGGCGGTGAAGCGGCTCAGCGCCTGCAGCCCCGCGGCGTCGTCAAGACGCGCGAGCTCGAGCGCACAGGCGACGCGTACGCCGGCATCGGCATCGGCGAGGGAACGTCTCAGCGCCTCGCGATCACGCACATCGGTGACGCTCGCGAGCGCGTCGAGCGCGGCGAGGCGCACCGAGCGCGTGTGGTCGCCTAGGGCGGATACGAGCAGCGGAACGCCGGGACCGGGACAGCCGAGCTTTGCTGCCTCGACAGCCTTCAGGCGCACCGCGGTCACGTCGCTCGCGAGCGCGGCCTGAAGCGCAGGGATGCCATTGCCCTTCTTGTGGGCGAACAGGCCCGCGGCTGCGCGCACCCGCACCTCGGCGTCACTATCGCCGAGGGCGCGCACCAGCGTCTGCAGCACCTCTTCACCATCGAGGTGACAGAGGGCGTCGATGGCCGTGAAGCGCAGCGCCGCGTTCGTCTGGCGCATCGCGCCCTGAAGGGCCGCAAGACCGCTTGCGTCACCGATGCGCGCCAGATAGACAGCGGCATACAGGCGGATGCCCGGGTCCTTGTCGCGGAGCGCGTCGGCGAGAACGGAGGTGCCCCGCCGCCCCCCGACGTCCTGTACGGCGGCGTACGCGCTCGACCGCAGATACTTGTCGGTGCTTGCGGTCGAGCGGCGGAGCGCCATCCAGGCCTTCTCGTCTCCCAGGCGTGCCAGGCCTTCTGCCGCGGCGACCCGCATGAACGGGTCGCGATCGCTCAGGAAGGGCGCGAGCAGGGGAACCATCCACTTCTTGTCGACCCGCTTCATCGCCGTGAGCACAAGGAAACGGTCGTCGTGGCCGCGAGCGGCGAGGGCCTGTCGGAAGGTATCGATGACGGCGCGGTCTCCCCGCGACCCGAGAATGGCCGCGGCCTCCATGCGCACGGGGAGGGCGGTGTCACCGAGCGCCTGATGGAGGATGCGCGACGCGCCCACGTTGTCGATGCGCGCCATCGTTGCCACGACACGTCTGCGAACCGCGGGCTCGGGAGAGGTACAGAGATCTCGCATGACCGCCATGAAGGCTCCGCCGTCGAGCTGCGCAAGCGCGCGTCCTCCCGCGCCCTCGCGGAAGTCGGCGAAGGTGCCGCTCAGGGTCTCCTCGGTGAGGGCTGTCTTGAGAACGCTCCACGCAGACGCGGCCAGCGCCGACGTGGCAGGCGTCGAGGCACCCGCGTCACGCGACGGGACGACGAGGGTGACCGCGCGCGCGGTCTGCGAAGGGGCGGGCGGCTCAGCGACAGGAGGGGTTGCCGGCGAGGCGGCCGCAGCGGTGACGCTCGGCGCAACCGCAACAGGCGACACAACCACCGCGGGCGCAGCAGCGGGGACTGGCGCAACAGGCGACACGACCACCGCGGGCGCAGCAGCGGGGACTGGCGCAACGGGGATGATGGTCGGCGCTGCAGCGACGGGGGCCACGACCACCGCTGCCGTCGCTGGAGGCGCGGTCGCAGCGGTGACAGGCGGCACGACCACAGGGGTCGCAGAGCGGGCGGTGACCACGGTCGGCGCTGTCGCGATGGCTGGCGTGCTCAGCACCGCCGAGGCTGCGCGCGAGGGGGCGGTGAGCGGCACGAAGTGCACCACTGAAGCATCGCTCTTTGCGGCGGTCGCTGTCGAGCGCAGGGCAGGGGAGACCG
>RGZZ01000383.1 GCA_010028905.1 Pseudomonadota bacterium
GGCTCGGGTGATGGCAGCGGTCTCGACAGCGGCCTCCTCGCGTCGGGCAGCGCGCTCGATCGTCAGGGTCGCCCGCAGCTGAAGTTCAAGCCGGGCCTCATCAAGGCCAAGCAGCTTCAGCCGCAGCAGGGCGGCCAGAAGCAGGATCAGCCGCAGCAGCAGCAGGCACAGAATGCGCAGCAGCCTCGCGATCAGCAGCCTCAGCAGGCCGTGGAGGCCGTCAAGAACACCGACATCGCCCAGAACAACCAGGGTGCCGACAAGGCCCCGCAGAACACCGCCGCGCAGAACGCGGCGCCGGCCGCTGACAAGGCGCCGGCCGCCGCGCCCCCTGTCGAGGCCCAGACCGCCGCGGTGGCGAGTGCCCCGCAGGCCAGCACCCAGACCGCGGCGGCGAGTGCCCCGCAGGTCGACGCAACCCCTGCGGCAACGACGCAGGCCAGTGCCCCGACCGCGGTGGCGAGTGCCCCGCAGGTCGATGCAGCCCCTGCGGCGGCGACGCCGCAGGCCAGTGCTCCGACCGAGGTGGCGAGTGCCCCGCAGGTCGATGCAGCTCCTGCGGCAGCGTCGTCGCAGGTCAGTGCCCCGACTGCGGTGGCGAGTGCCCCGCAGGTCGACACCGCGGCCCCGAGCACGCCGGTGGCCTCCAGCACCGTCGCTTCCGCGGCGGCTCCCAACCAGATCTCGAACACCTAGCAAGCGGCACCTCCACGCGGGAGGTGTCAGGGTACAGTGCAAGCGGGCAGCGTCTTCGGGCGCTGCCCTTCTTCATGCGTGGGGTGACGTGGGTTTCTCAGCCTTCGAGCAGGTCGATGAGGCGCACGAGCTCCGCCGCCGATTTTGGCCGGCGGGCGGGGTCTGTGGAGAGCAGCAGGGCGATGAGGTTGTCGAGGCGCTTGGGCACGTCGGGGCGCAGGGTCGACAGGCGGGGGGCCGGGTCGTTCATCTTCCGCACGAGCAGCCGATAGGCGTCGGTGTCTTCGAACGGCAGCTGCTTTGCCATCATCTCGAAGAGCATGATGCCCAGCGAATACAGGTCAGACTGCACGCTGGCCCCGCGGCTGTCAACCTGCTCCGGGGCCATGTAGTCGGGCGTGCCGAGCGTGATGTCGGTGCCCGTCATGGTCTCGAGGTTGGTGGCCTTGGCGATGCCGAAGTCCATGATGCGGATCTGCTGGCGACGGGTGATCATGATGTTCGCGGGTTTCAGATCGCGGTGGATGATGCTCTTGCTGTGCGCGTACTCGAGCGCGTCGGCGATCTCGCGCACGATCGCGAGGGTGCGGTCGACGGGGAGGGGGCCTTCCCGATCGATGAGCTGGCGCAGGGTCTCGCCGTCGATGAACTCGAGGGCGATGTAGGGATGCGTCTTGTCGTCGCCGCGATTCACCTCGGCGATGCGCACGATGCCCGGATGCTTCAGCGCCCCGCTGATCTCCATCTCACGAAAGAACCGTGCCGCCGAGTCTTCATGGTCGAGCACCCGCAGGTCGGGCACCTTCAGCGCGTAGGTGTCGCCGTACTCGTCGACGGCTCTGTATACCGTGGCCATGCCGCCCGTTCCGAGGCGGTCCTCGATCTTGTAGCGCCCGATCTTCTTGGGAAGGGCTCCGGGCCGCAGCTCGCTGTAGGCCTGCTCCTCCTCGAGCTGCTCGGCCAGGGTCTGCTGCTCTTTGCGGGCCCCGCGCAGTCGCAAGAAGAGGGCTCCCCCCACCATGGCGAGCAGGCCTGTACCGGCGGCGGCCACGTGGCTCCAGGCCACGACGCGATGCAAGGTAATGGGGGTGGCCTTGATCGAGCTCGCAGGATGGTACCGTTGATACTCGCCGCGCCAGAGGAGAAAGAACCCATCGGGGCCTTCGACGAGAAGGTCATATTCGCCACCCGGATCTAGAGGGATCGTGGCCGGGCTCTGGGTCGCCACCTGGGTGTAGGCGTTCTGCCCGGTGGGTGTGACGTAGAGCACGCCGGGGCGGTCGAACGTGAAGGTCTGGCTCAATGGGGGGGCAGGGGCGCCGTGGCAGGGCATCGACATCGAGGCCCAGGCGACGAAGAGCAGGACGAGGGTGAGGCGGCGCGACATGCGTGCATGGGTTAGGCGTGCGAAGCGTGAAAGCCTTTCGAGCAAAAAAGGGGCCCGCCAGCGGCGAGCCCCTTCATTGCCCAGACCTCGGTAACCCCTAGGGCGCCATGCGCTCGAGCCCAGAGGTGAAGTGAGGCTGACGCGGGTTGGCGTAGTACTTGCTGCCCGAGGTGTAGTGCATCACGGTGGCCCACGACACGTTGGTCAGGTACACGCTGTCGCGCTGGGCGTCGTATGACACGTCGCGCAGCACCGAGCGGGTGTAGGCGTCCGGGGAGAGGCGCGGCTTGCTGTGGTACAGGTCGTTCAGCACGCTCAGGTAGTAGTCGGTGTGCAGCTGGTCGCCGTGGCTGGCCAGCACGTACAGGCCCGCCCAGCAGTTGCCGTTGGTGAAGAACCAGTGGCCGTCGACGCCGTAGGAGAAGGCCACCCAGTCATAGAGCGCCGAGACAGTGGTGTCGTAGCGCTGCACGATGGGCGACGGGCCGCCCATGAATCGGGCGTCACCCACGTCGTTGGCGAGGCGCTGGTACTGCGAGGCCAGGTTGCCCAGCTTGAAGTGGTCGGCCACGTCGGCCAGCTGGTTGAGGATGGCCACCGCGCCAGCCCGCACATTCGGGTTGTTGGCGTTGACCACCGCATAGTGCCCCATGGTCGCCAGGACGCCGAGCTCGGTGAGGGCGCGGGCCTGCTCGCTGCTCTTGAGCACGTCGGGGCCGAAGGGCGCACCCTGGAAGGTCATGTCGACCTTGTTGATGTCGCTGGCGATGGCGCCGCTCGAGAACGGGCGCAGCTTGCGCTTGAAGTCGAGGATGTAGGCGGACTCGCTCTCCGGCAGCTGAACCGCAGGCAGAAGCCACTTCTCCTTGAACCGCAGCGTGATCATGTGATCGTAACGCGAGTGGGCCGTGCCCTTTGCCGCGGCGGGCATCAAGCTGGTCGCGGCCATCATCGCCAGGGCCAGGAGCGCCACGATAGCGCTGTGTCTCTTCACGTCGAGCCTCCTTCGTGCTTGCACCGCCCCTCAGCCCCTCAGGGAGGGGAGAGCGGGGCGGATGCGTCAAGGTCGTCCCCATGGAACTGGGACGATCGATTTTTCGAGACTGCGTGGGTTCGACGAGGGGTCGGTGAATCCTTCAACCCTGTCGCTCCCACGCCGGTTCCCGCGCCTTCCGCGCGCTCAGGCCTCCGGCTGAAGGAACGGGTAGCGGTAGTCGGTGGGCGGAACAAGGGTCTCCTTGATGGCCCGAGGCGACACCCATCGCAGCAGGTTGAACACGCTGCCCGCCTTGTCGTTGGTGCCGGAGGCGCGGCCGCCGCCGAAGGGCTGCTGGCCCACCACGGCGCCCGTGGGCTTGTCGTTGATGTAGAAGTTGCCGGCCGCATGGCGCAGACGGTCGCTGGCCTTTGACACCACGGCCCGATCGCGCGCGAAGATCGACCCCGTGAGGCCGTAGGGCGAGGTGCGATCGCAGAGGGCGAGCACGTCGTCGAACCCGGACTCCGGATAGACATGCACGGTGAGCACCGGGCCGAAGATCTCCTCGCAGAGGAGGCGATCGGCTGGGTCTTCGGCCCGCACCACCGTGGGCTGCACGAACCAGCCGTCGCGGTCGTCGGCGGTGCCGCCGCAGACCACCGTGTTTCCGCGCGCGGTGCGGGCGTGGTCGAGGAACTCGGAGATGCGGCGGAATGACGCCTCGTCGATGACCGCGCCCATGAAGTTCGAGAAGTCGCGCACGTCGCCCACCTTGATCGACGAAACCTGCTCGAGCATGATGGCCTCGACCTGCTTCCACATCGTCTGCGGGATGTAGGCGCGAGAGGCGGCGGAGCACTTCTGGCCCTGGTACTCGAACGCCCCGCGCACGAGCGCCGTGGCCACCTCTTGAGGGTCAGCGGAGGCGTGCACGACCACGAAGTCCTTGCCGCCGGTCTCGCCCACGAGTCGGGGATAGGTGCGATACCGATCGATGTTGCCGCCCACCCGCTTCCAGATGTGCTGGAAGGTGGGGGTGGAGCCCGTGAAGTGGACCCCTGCCAGGGCCGGGTCATCGAGCAGCACATCGCCGATCTCACGGGCATCGCCCGGGAGCATCGTGATGACCCCTGGGGGCAGGCCGGCCTTCGTGAACAGATCGAGGATGTACGATGCCGAGAGCATGGCCGACGAAGCCGGCTTCCAGATGACGGTGTTGCCCATGAGCGCGGCCGACATGGGCAGGTTGGCCGCGATGGCCGTGAAGTTGAAGGGCGTGATGGCGAGCACGTAGCCCTCGAGGGGGCGGTAGTCGAGGCGGTTCCACACGCCGGGCGACGAGACGGGCTGCGTCTCGTACAGCTGCTTCATGAACGCCACGTTGAACCGCAGGAAGTCGATGAGCTCGCAGGCCGAGTCGATCTCTGCCTGGTAGGCCGTCTTGCTCTGGCCGAGCATGGTCGCGGCGTTGAGCACCTGGCGATAGGGCCCGGCGAGCATCTCCGCGGCGCGCAGGAAGATTGCGGCGCGATCTTCCCAGGGGGTGCGCGACCACGATTCGGCCGCGCGGGTGGCGACCTCGATGGCCGCGCGGGCGTCTTCCTTGCGGGCCGAGTGGTACTGCCCCAGGGTCGCGTGTCGGTCGTGGGGCATGCGCAGATCGCGCAGGTCTCCTGTTTGAACGGTGCGCTCGCCGATGGTCAGGGCGACCTCGTGGTGTCGGCCGCGCATCTCGTCGAGGGCCGA
>RGZZ01000384.1 GCA_010028905.1 Pseudomonadota bacterium
TCGGTATAAGCCCATTTGGGCTTCTAGTGCTCCGCCCCCCCCGCCACTGCGCCCCCCGACGTCAGGGCGGCAGGCGCGCAGCGCTGAGGCAGAGGTTGCCCCAAGCGCACCCGAGTACCTGATCACGGGAGTCGAGGCACGCACCTCCTCCGTCTGGTCTTTGATTTGCCTCGCCGTCATCGCGCCGTGTATAATCGTTCGGATGTTCGTGCCTCTCACCATCGCGCGCACCCGAATCACCTGGCCCACCGTCTCGGGCGAGCCCATCGCGCGGCCTCGGCTCGAGGCTTCGCTGGCCGCGCTCGAGGCGGGTGGCCTCGCCGCGGTGATGGCGGGACCCGGGTTTGGCAAGACGACCCTTCTGACGGCCTGGGGAGTGAGGCGAGCGACCCCCAAGGCCTGGTATTCGGTGGCCGAAGGTGACGATGAGCCGATCGCCTTCGCGGCCCACGTGTTGGCGGCCATCGACGTGGCACGAGGCCGCACTGATGCCATCGACATCGATCCGGAGCGCTGGCGCAGCGTTCTCGACGCGGCCATCAATGGCGCTTGCGACCTTCCAGGGCTCGTGCTCGTCATCGACGATGCGCACCGCATCGTGCAGGCTGCCGAGGCGCTGACCTACCTGCTGCGCTATCTCCCCCCGACGGCGGCCGTGGTGCTCAGCGGTCGTCGCATGCCCGCGATTCGCGAGTGGGCGCTCTGGTCGGCGCGGGGACGGGTACGTTGCACCCTGGTTGCAGCCGAGCTCGCGCTGACGACCGAAGAGACCGCCGCCGTGGTGGCTGCCCGAGGAGGTGCCGTCGCGTCGAGCGAGGGTGTGCGTCGCTTGCACGACCGCGTCGGTGGATGGCCTCTGGGGGTCGATCTCGTGGCGCGCACGAGGGGTTCAATTGAATCTGCGGGCTCCGGGCCGGAAGGACCGCAGTCCGCGGAGGGGGATCTGCTCGACGATTGCATCGCGCAAGAGGTGTTTGATGAGCTCACGGCCGACGAGATGGCCTTTCTCATCGACTGCTCGGTGCTCGAGAGCCTGACGCCCGCGGTCTGTGCCGCGGTGAGCGGTCGCGACGACGCGGGTCGCGTGCTGACGCGTCTCGCCGAGCTCGGTCTGCTGTCGAAGAATGGTGACGCGATGCGCACCCACAAGCTCTTCCACGATGCTCTCATCCGTCGTCGCGCCGAGCGGCGCGCGGAGAGCGCCGGAACCGGTGATGCAACACGCGACATCGCTGCGCTGCATCGCCGTGCCGCCCTCGCCCTCGAGCAGTGCGGGCAGGCGCACGATGCCATCGCGCATCGCATCGAGGCCGGGGACGTCGACGCCGCGGTCAGCGCCCTTGCAGCGCTTCCCCTCACGCGCAACCGGCTGCTGACGCTGACCGATAGACTTGGAGCCGTCGTGCTCGATCTGCATCCCACGCTTCGCGTGCTTCGTGGACGAGCGCTGCGTCGCAGCCACGCCTACGAGGCGGCCAAGGTCGAGCTCGAGCGCGCTGCAGCGAGCGCCGCTCGGCTCGGGTCAGGAGACGTTGAGGCAGAGGCGCTCGCCGAGCAGGCCTCGATCTATGTCGACACCTTGCAGCCGGCCAAAGCGCGCGTGCTCCTGCGGCGCGCATATCGTCGAACGCCAATCGTCGCGATCGACGCGCGCGTGCGCATCATCGATCTGGTGGCCGAGAACTGCGTCAATCAGGGACGCGCCGCGGCGGCGCTGCGCTTCCGCCGTCTGGCCGGCCGTCTGCGAACCCGCTCTGCTTCGAGTGCCCTCGATGCGCGCATCCTGCTGCGCACGGGGCAGCTCGCGGCCGCGCGCGCCACGGCTGAGGGACGGCTTGCGGCCCACGCCACGGCATCGGGGGCGACCACAGGAGATGGGGGCGAGGCGTCCAGCGAACCCGAAGCCCATCGCGAAGAGGTCCTGGTGCTCGCGTACATCGCGGCGCTCGAAGGCGACGTGGCAACCGCCGAGCGCGCGGCCCGTCAGGGGCTCGAGGCCGCGTCGGCCTCCTGCTCGGTCTTCACCGAGGCGGTGTCGTACATGCGTCTGGGTCACGCGCTGCAGCTGCGCCCCGATGCGTCGTTCGAGGAGACGGTGAACGCCTATGCTCGCGCCCAGGCCCTGGCTGAGCGCACGGGGGTCGAGCGGCTGCGCGTCGAGGCGCTCATGGGGCTGGCGCTCGCTTACGCGGCGAAGGGAGATGTTCCGCGCTCGTATGCGTTTGCCACCGATGGCCTCGTGATCACCATGAACGCTGGCGACCTCTGGCTGTCTGCCTGGCTGCGCCTTGTCACCGGCATCGCCGGTCACCTGGGGGGGCATCCCGATGCGGCCGGCGTGCTCGAGGCAGCACGCGCCGACATGGCTGCCTGCAGGGATGTCTTCGGGCTCTCGGTGGCCGAGCTCTGGCTTGCGCTGGCGGGTCGGCGGGAGATGCCGACGACCCTTGCTGCGATGGCCGATCGCGGCCACGCGTTCCTGATGACTCGCCCCACGCTCTTCGGACCGCGCACGCCCGTTCCGGAGACGCCGTCTCCGGACATCGGCTGGCGGCTTCGGCTGCAGTGCCTTGGACCGTTTCGCGCGTGGCGAGGCACCGATGAGATCGCGAACAAGACGTGGAAGCGTGAGAAGGCGCGCGAGCTCTTCCTCTTTCTGCTCACGCGGCGCGGGCAGCTCGTGCAGAAGGAAGCGCTCATGGACCTGCTCTGGCCCGATGCCACCCCGGAGGCAGCCAACCGCGATTTTCGCGTGGCCCTGCACGCGCTGTCCGAGGCGGTTGATCCGGAGCGTCCGAAGAATGCCCTCGCGCGCTGCCTCGAGCGCCGCGGCACGGCCTACTGCATGCTGGCTGAGGCCGACCTCGAGGTCGATGTCGATGAGATGGAGCGCCTCATCGCGCGCGGCACGCAAGAGAACCGACCGGAGCTGTGGCAGCGTGCCATCGAGCTCTATCGCGGCGAATTCCTCGAAGATCTCCCCTACGCCGAGTGGGCGGCGTCTGAGCGTGATCGCCTGCGGGGGCTCTATGTGGGAACCGCGGAGAAGCTTGCGCGGCACGCCTTCGAGCAAGGCGATGATGATGGCGCCATGGGCATGGCCCACGCCATCATCGCGCGTGATCGCTGCTGGGAGGAGGCCTGGCGCATCATCATCCGCGTCCACAACCGTCAAGGCCGCCCCGCGCTTGCGCAGCGCGCCTACGACGACTGCGTTGCGGCGCTCGACGACGAGCTGGGTCTCGCGCCCTCGCCGGAGACCCAGGCGCTGGCTGTATACGACTGACGGGGCGAGGCGACGGTTGCGAGGCCGGCACGCCGTGTCAGGACACGGCTCCCCACGGGGGTGGCGCGTGTTGCAACCCGCGTGCAACACCCCGCTGGCACACTCACGGCATGAGAACACCCACCGATACCGTCAACGACAGCCTTCGCTGGAGCCAGCTGCTCAGCGGCCAGCATCCGGTGCCCATCGCCCAGTCGGCCCGCGCCGAGGTCTTTCGCCGTGACGAGATGGTGCTCTACCGCTACACGCGTGAGACCCCCGCTACACAAACCCTGCCCGTGCTGCTCGTGTACTCGCTCATCAACCGTCCGAGCATCCTCGACCTGCAGCCTGAGCGCAGCGTCGTGCAGGCCTTGCTCAAGGCGGGGTTCGAGGTCTATCTCATCGACTGGGGCGTGCCCACCGTTGTCGATCAGCATCTCGACCTCGATGCCTACGTGAATGTGTTCATCCGCTTGTTCGTGCGCGAGACGTGCCGCCACGCTGGCACCGCGAAGGTGAATCTCTTCGGCTACTGCATGGGTGGCACCATGGCCGCCATGTACACCGCGCTGCACCCCGCGCGGGTGAACAGTCTGCTGCTGCTGGGCACCCCGTTCCACTTCCGCTCCGACGAGCTGCTCTACAGGTGGGGGTGCGACCCGGGCTTCTTCGACCCCGACAAGCTCGTGGCGGCTTGTGGCAACGCGCCGCCTGGCTCGTTCGACGGCTTCTCGCTGCTCAAGCTCGGTCAGAAGTTGCCGCGCCTTTCGGCGCTCTACGACAACGTGGGCGATGCGCGCTACGTCGAGAACCACCTGGCCATGGAGCAGTGGGTGAATGACAACATCCCCATGGCGGGGGCGGTGTACGCCGAGTTCCTGAAGGCCTGCTTCCAGGAGAACCGTCTCATCGAGAAGCGCCTCACGGTAGGCGGGCGCGTGGTCGACCTGGCGCGCATCACCTGTCCCACCCTCGTGGTGACCGGGGGGACCGACCATCTCGTGCCGCCCGAGACGGCAGAGCCCGTGGCTGGGCTGCTGCCCAACGCCGAGGTGATGCGCTTCCCCACGGGGCACATCGGCCTGTCGATGAGCGGCGCCGCGCACAAGAAGCTCTGGCCGGACGCCACCGCGTGGATGGCCCGCGTGCAACCGGCGCGCAACTGACCCCCGCTAGACTGACGTTGGAGGATGAATGCAATGAATCAGGCATACGAAGAGCTCGAGAAGACATGGAAGCAGTGGCGTGACCTGACCGTCAGCAGCTGGTCGGCCATGAGCCAGCAGATGATCGAGAGCGACAGCGTGTCGAAGGCGATGGCCGCGTCCTACGACTGGAGCCTCGAGATGCAGCGCAAGACCCGCGAGAACGTTCAGTCGTTCCTGCAGGGCATCGACGTCCCCACGGGGGCCGACCTCGCGCGTCTCTCTCGTCAGGTCGTCGCCGCCGAGGGCCGTGTGCTCGATGCCGAGGAGCAGATCGAGACGTTGAGGGCAAGAGCCGAATCAGCAGAGGCCGATGCGCGCGCAGCACGCGCGCA
>RGZZ01000385.1 GCA_010028905.1 Pseudomonadota bacterium
GGTACGAGTCGCTGGCGCCCGGGAATGTCCGCCGGCTCTTCACCGAGATCAATGCGGGCGCCGACGCCTACATCCTGGGGTGCTTCCATGACGGTGGGCGATTCAATCACGGCATCGCCGATCTGCTGGGCATGCGCCTCATCTACGCAAACGTGGGCGAGAAGCTTCCGGTCTGGACCCGTCCCCTGGCGCTCCCCGATCTGGCCGTGGGCGAGAACGCGCAGGCGCTGCCCCGCCTCTTCGTGGTCGCACAGGCCCAGGTGCTCGACGGCGACACGGCGGTCATCGCCCGTCTGACCATGCCGACGTTCAATCCGCGAGACGCGGTGCTGCTCTCTGCGCCTCCTCGGCGGCTTCCCGAGGGGGCGGAGCAGGGCGGCGAGTCGACCATTCGCTATGCCCGACCGCGTCCAGAGCGGGTCGAGGCAGACGTGCGTCTCGCCCGCGCGTCATGGGTGGTGTTCACCGAGTCTTCCTATCCCGGATGGCGCGCCTTCATCGACGGGGAGGAGGCGCCCATCGAGACGGCCTATACTGCGTTTCAGGCGGTCGCCATGCCATCGGGAGCGCATCAGCTCGCGCTGATCTTCGATCCTCCGGTGCAGCGCTGGGGAGCGGTGATCTCCGTCGTGACGGTTCTGGCGCTGCTCGGGGGGGCTTTGAGGCGCTCAGACCCCTGTCTCGAATCAGGGGAGACGGTAGGGACAACCGTCATCCATGGCAAATAGGGGGAAACCATGAGCACTGCCGCAACCACAGACGATCGTTACGCACGGGTCATCGCCACCCTTGTCACTCTCCTCGAGGGCCGCAACCCATACAACGTTGATCACTGCAAGCTCGTGGCCCACTACACCGAGCTCACCGCTCGGCGGGCCGGCGTGGCCGCCGCCAGTGCGGCGCGCGCCCGTCGCGCGGCGGAGTTCCACACCGTGGGCCTCTTGTTGCAGATGGAGGAGAAGCGGCTTGATCAGAGCCTTCCCGCAGCCCAGAGCGAAGGCGGAGTCGACACGCGCGGCATGTCGATGCGCGCCCGTGAGGAGCAGATCCTGCGCGGTCTCCTGGGAGGCGCGGGTGATCTCGATGGCTGCATCGAGGTCATTTTGCAGCGTCACGAGTGGTACGACGGCACGGGTTCGTCGCGTGGCCTCCGCGGCAGCGCGATCCTCGAAGAGGCGCGGGTTCTCGCCGTTGCAGACGCCTTCGTCGACCTGGCCACGCCGAAGTCGCATCGCGCTCCGGTCACCCTCAACGACGTGTTCCAGTCGCTGCGCGGTCAGGCCGGGACCCAGTTCGAGCCGCGCTTCGTCGACGCGCTCGCGTCGGCGGTGCTCGATGAGGAAGACCGCTGGGGCGCGGCGGCGCGCGCGCGCCGCTTCGAGGCCTCGCGCTGCCGCCACTGGCTGCACCTGGGTCACTTCTACCGCCAGAGCGGCGAGGTGCAGTGGGCCTTCCGCTGCTATACCGCGGCGCAGCGCGTGGCCGACGAGATCGGCGACGCCGATCTCGAGCTCGCGGCTGTGAACGGCCTGTTCCTCGGCTACTGCGACCTCAAGGAGTTCGAGCGCGCACGCGATGTGCTCTCTGCCGCCCGAAAGAAGGCTGCTGACGCGTCTCCGGGCGCACGCCAGGGCATGCAGCTGCTGTGGGGACTGCTCGAGTGCCATCAGGGGCGCGAGGAGAATGCCCTCCAGATCCTCGAGGCGCTGGTGGGTGAGTTCGAGGCTCGTGGTGACGTTGAAGGGCTTGCCGCGGCCAGCGGCCTGGTGGCAAATGTGCTGCTGCTGCATCGGGGTGTCGGAGACCCGCTGCATCTCGAGTGGCTTCGCAGGTTCATGGCCCTGGTGGCAAAGCACGACCTGTTCGACGTGGTCATTCGCTACAGGCCGCAGACCATTCCGCTGCTGCTGGCGGCCGTCATGTCCGACATCGAGTCGAGTGAGGCGCTCGAGCTTCTCTCGCGCATGGGAGAGCCGTGTCATGGGGCGCTCCAGCAGAAGCTGGGCAGCCTCCCTCCGTCCGAGTGGATGAGCGCGCTGCGCCCCCCCACGGCGCTTCCTGTTGCCGCACCGACGGCCGCGGCGCCCACGCGAGAGGTTTCGAGCAGCGGGCGCGACGTCTGGGTCGCCAGTCTCGGAAGCTTTGTCATCTCGCGGGGTGACGCGCGCATCACCGAGGAAGACTGGCCGACGCAGAAGGCCATGCGCCTCTTCGCCATGCTTGCGCACAAGCGAGGGGCCACCGTGCCGTGCCGGCAGATCATCGAAGACCTCTGGCCCGACCGCGATGAGCTGCACGCCCGCAGCAGCCTGCGCAACGCCGTTCACCAGGTGCGCACGTTGCTGCGCGCTGTCACCGACAGCGAAGACGAGCTCTCCGTGGTGCGCAACCGCAAGAGCGACACCATCTCGCTCAAGGGGGAGTACCTCCTCGACACCGACGCGTTCGAGGGCGCGGTGGCCGAAGCCACGCTGCTGCACTCGATGAACCGCCACGACGACGCCGTCGGCGTTCTCAAGCAGGGGCTGTCGCTGTATCGAGGTGACTTTCTCGAGAATGCGCGCGACGAGTGGAGCGAGACGTTGCGGTCACGTCTTGCCGAGAGCCATCTGAAGGGGCTTCAGATGCTCGCGCGCTGCTATCTCCAGCTGGGTGACGCCGAGGCGGCAGAGCTCGTGGCTCGGCGAATCCTGTCGAGCGATGATCTGCGCGAGGAGGCGCATGCCACGCTGGTCGAGGCACTCGAGGGACAAGGGCGCAAGGTCGACGCGCTGCGCCACTGCCAGGAGGCCATGCGTCACCTGCACATCGAGATCGGCCTGGCCTCGCCTGCGACCCTGGGCGCGCTCCAGAAGCGGCTCACGGGCGCCTGAAGCGGCGTGCCGCGCTCAGGCTCAGCCGAAGACGGGCTGCTCGAGACGTAGCAGCGACCGCAGCTGTGCTGCGTCCGGCTTCTCGATGAGGCGGAGCAGATCAGCGGTGGTCAGCGAGACGACGCGCTGAGGGTCGGTTCCGCTCCAGGCGGCGTCGATGTGCGGCAGGTCGAGGGCATGCAGGTTCGGGTGCCACCCTTGCTCGGCTAGCGCAGCGTTGTCGGGCAGGTTCGCGGGCAGGGCACGCTTCGTGAGCTCGACGAGCAAGGAGCGGTCTGACGTCGCGATCATGCCGGGAAGGCTGCTGTCGAGCACCCGTCGCAGCAGCCGCGCGTGCGTGACGGCTTTCAGCATGTCTTGCACGGTGGCCGACTCGCGCGTCGTCATCACGATCTCGTCCTTGCCGTCGGCACGCGCGCGGGTCGCGAGACAGTAGGCCTCGTCCTTGAAGAGGCCCAGCAGCGCCTCGCTCTTTCCGCCCCCCGCTGCGGCCGCACGGATGATGTCGTCGAGCGAATCCGTGAGTACCAGGCCGGGTTCAGGCGACGTGGCGGCGCGACTGACGAGATGATGCAGGCTCTGCAGCAACGTGGGGTGCGGCGCTCGGGTCACCTGGCCCTGGTCGATGAGGCCATCGGCGATCTGCTGCAGGCCCGCGTGATCGAGTGACTCGAGATGCAGCGCCCGTGCCGCCTGAAGGTTGCAGAAGGCAAGGGCGGGGCCGAGCACGCCCACCGTGGCGATGTAGGGGTTGAACCCCAGCGCGCTGGCGGCGCTCGAGATGCCCAGGGCAAGCGGTGCGCCGAGGGCATCGGCCAGCATGTCCTGATTGGCGTTCTTGGCCTGCACCACGCCCTTGTTGTCTCCGCGGGCGAGATGGTTGAACACATTGATGCTCGCGGCTCCCCCCAGCGTGTTGCTCACCGCGCTGGTGACGCTGAAATAGGTGTTCAACGGAACATAGGCCTGGGGGAAGACGGAGAGCATGCCCACTGAGAGCAGGCCGTTGGTTGTGTTCACCAGGCTGCTCATCAAGAGCCACCGCTTCGGGTCGGCGTCGCCGCGACGTGCCAGGTAGGACGCCCCCATGGCGGTGGCTTTGTAGACGAGACCGTTGACGAAGCCAGCCATGGCGGCGTTGGCGCCGGTGGCAAACGCGACCTTCATGGCGTCGAGGTTCACGCTGGCCCCCATGAATCCGACGGCGCCGCTCAGAACCGAGCCCGCCAGTGACCAGCTCCTGAACTTCAGGTATTCTGGGGCCACCGATTCCGAGAGGTTGGGGGGCACGAGCAGCTGGCGCATCCGGTCGACCACCGAGCCATCGGTCATCTGGCCCTTGCGGCGCTCCAGCGCGGCCAGGCGATCAGCGGCGTCGGCACTGTCGGCCCAGGCCACGAGCGTATTGCCCTGGCGATCGTACGAGCGGAGCGTGCCGTCTTTCACGAGCGCATCGAGGCCCACGAGCATGTCGCCGCCGTTGACCTTCTCTTCGATGCGAACCCCGTCGGGCGTGGTTTCCACGGTGACCTTGGCTGCGCCGTTGACGGGCACACCAGATTGCGCCATCTGTAGCAGGTGGCGGGCATCGACGGGCGTGCGCGGCGCGTTGGCCAGTGCGCGGCGCGTTGGCCAGGATCATGCGGGCCTCCCACGGGCAGTCAGGGTGCTGATGCTCACATGGTAGCGCCTGCCCGCGAAAAGACCTCGAAACGATCGTGAAATGCGCGTGATCTGAGGGATCAGGCCGAGGCGGTGGCGCCTCGCATGTTCGGGATGATGTCTCGTCCGAAGGCGTCGAGCGTGCTGTGCTCGTTGCCGTTCATGAGATACAGGTTGAACTGATCGACACCGATCTCTTCGAGGTGCGCGAGCTTCTCGCGCACCTGCGCGGCGCTTCCGATGACGCAGAAGCGGTCGACCACCTCGTC
>RGZZ01000386.1 GCA_010028905.1 Pseudomonadota bacterium
GGGCGTGGAAGACCTGCGCCAGTCCGGCTGCCGTGGCGGCTTCCGCGATGCAGCGGCCCAGCGTGCCTGTGGTGATGAGGAAGTCCACCGCGCGCGCCGCGTGCTCGCCCACCGCGCGATGGTAGTCGGGCCCGGTCGGCCCGAGCTCGAGCATGTCAGCCAGCACCGCGCCACGGCGCCCCTCGACGGGAACTTCGGAGAGGGTGTCGAGGGCGGCGTGCATCGATGCCGGTCCAGCGTTGTAGGCGTCATTGATGAGCTCGAAGCCACCCGCGGCGTGTACGATCTCGTGCCGGCGCCCGGATGTCTCCAGGAAGTCGGGGAAGCGCTCGAGGGCGGTGAGCGGGATGCCGAGCTCCACGGCTGCAGCCACCGTGGCCGCAAGATTCATGGCGTTGTGGGGGCCGGGCATGGGCAGGTGCAAGGTCAGGGCGACGCCTTTGACCTCGAGCTGCACGCGCTGGCCCTCGACGCCTTCGGGCACCGCCTCCAGCAGGCGGACGTCTGCGCGCGGATCACGGCCGAACGTGACGATGCGGCACGGGGTCTGGGAGGCCAGGCGGTCGTACCAGGCCGAGTCGCGGGGGAGGACGGCGCAGGCGTTGGGCGCGAGCTGGGTGAGCAGCTCGGCCTTGGCGTCACAGATGGCCTCGAGGCTGCCGAGCAGCTCGAGATGGGCTTCGCCGATGGTGGTGATGATGCCGATGTCCGGGCGCGTGATGGTGGCCAGTGGTCGTATCTGGTCGCGTCCGCGCATGGCCATCTCGATGACCGCCGCGCGGGTGGCGTGGTCGATGCGCAGCAGGGTCTGGGGAACGCCGTACTCGTTGTTGAGGTTGGCGGCCGTCTTGAGCACGCAGGGATAGTGGGTGGTGAGCACGGCCGCCATCAGGTCCTTGGTTGTGGTCTTGCCGTAGCTGCCGGTGATGGCGACCACCGGGAGGCGGAACTTGCCGCGATAGTGCGCCGCGATGCGATGGTACGACGAAAGGGTATCGTCAACCACGATGGTCCGACCGTGGTCGGCCTCGCATCGGGCAAGGGCTTCGCGCGCCGCCATCACATAGGCAGCGCCGCGGTTGAGCGCCTGCGGCGCAAAGGCATGGCCGTCGAAGTTCTTGCCGGTGAGAGACAGGTAGAGCTCGCCGGGCTGAAGGCTCCGTGTATCGGTGGAGATGCCGGTCACCGCCGTGACGTCGTCGCTGGGCGGCGCGGCGAAGCGGCCTCCCGTGGCCTCGAGGATCTCGTCTACAGTGAGGGGTTCCAACACGCCTACACCTCCTTGCCGATTTGGGGAACAGCTTTTCTGAGCGCCTCGCGGGCCACTTCGGCGTCATCGAAGTGGAGCGTCTGCTCTTTCACGATCTGATAGGTCTCATGACCTTTGCCTGCGATGATGACGCAGTCGCCGGCGCGTGCCATGGCCAGCGCGGCTTCGATGGCAGCGCGTCGATCGACGATCACGTGGCGGTCGCCCGTCTCGGGCATGCCGGCCACGATTTCGTCGATGATCGCCGCTGGCTCTTCGCTGCGTGGGTTGTCGGAGGTGATCACGGTCGTGTCTGACAGCGCAGCCGCGATGCCTCCCATCTTCGGACGCTTGGTGCGATCGCGGTCGCCGCCGCAGCCGAACACAGTGATCACTCGCCCGGTCGTGATGGCCCGCGCGGCGCGCACGATGTTCTCGAGGCCGTCGGGGGTGTGGGCATAGTCGATGATCACGCGGAAGGGCTGCCCCGCGTCGACGGTCTCGAATCGCCCGCGCACCGGTGGAACGGTTTCGAGCGCGGCGGCGACAGTGGCGAGCGGGACGTCGAGGGCCAGGGCTGCGGCGGCCGCGGCAAGGGCGTTGTAGACATTGAAGCGGCCGCACAGGCGCATCGAGACGTCTGCCTCTCCCGCGGGGGTGACGAGGTGGAAGCGGGTGCCGTTGGCCTCATGTCGCACGTCGACGGCGCGCACCTCGGCCGATGCCGTGTCGACGCCGTATCGCATGACTCTCGCGTGCGACGCGGCCGCCATGTCGGCGCTGTGCGGGTCGTCTGCGTTCACCACGGCCCAGGCCGTGGACCTCAGGCCTGTGAAGAGCTTCTGCTTGGCCGCCTTGTAGGCGTCCATGGTGACGTGGAAGTCGAGGTGGTCTTGTGTCAGGTTGGTGAAGACCGCCACGGCGAAGTCGCAGCCGGTCACCCGCTCAAGGGCGAGGGCGTGTGAGCTGACCTCCATCGAGACGCAGTCGTGTCCGTGGGTCACCATCTCTCCCAGTATCTGCTGCAGGTCGAGCGATTCCGGCGTCGTGTTCCGGGCGTCGCGCACCTCACCCCCGATCTTCACGTGAATGGTGCCGATGAGGCCAGGCACTCTTCCGGCGGCTGCGAGCATCGATTCGATGAGCGTGGTCGTTGTGGTCTTGCCATTGGTGCCGGTGACCCCCACCATGGTGAGGCGATGCCCAGGCCAGTCGTGGAAGGCTGCGCTCACAATCGCGAGGGCACGTCGTGCGTCGTTGACTGCGATCACGCACGTCTCTTCAGGGTTCGCAACCGCCTCTGGTCGCTCGACGATGCAGGCCACGGCACCGGCGCCGATGGCCGCGCCCAGGAATCGATGACCGTCCGTGACGTGGCCTGGCACGGCCACGAAGAGGCTTCCTGGGCGCACCTCACGAGAGTCATAGGCGATGTGGCTGACGTTCACCGATTCGGGCGCGCGGCCACCTACCGCGCGCGCGTCAGTGCGGAGTGCGTCGAGCAGGCTGGTGAGCGGGGGCAACGGTGCTCTCACCCTTCTTGGAAGTGGAGGCGGCCTTCGGTCCCCCGGTGTGGGCGATGCCGGCCGGCGCGCCTTTGGCGCCCTTCAGGGCTGTCTTCGCTGACTTTGCCTTGGCGTCTGTGGTCTTGGCTGTGTTGCTGCTCTCGTCGTCCTTGTCGTCCTTCTCGACCACGTCGAGGGGCCTGACGCCCAGGCGCCAGAGCGCTTCGCGTGACACGGCCTTGAAGACAGGCGCCGCAACCGATCCGCCCCAGTGGATGGGCTTGGGGTCTTCGACCTTGACCAGGATGATCACACGGGGATCTTGTACCGGCGCAAAGCCCAGGAACGAGGCGTTGTAGCGATGACCGTAGCCGCCGCCGTCAACGATGTTGGCGGTGCCCGTCTTGCCGGCGGAGGGGTAGGCGGCGTTCTCTGCTTTCTTGCCGGTCCCGTTCACGACCACGTTGCGCAGTATCTGACGCATCTGCATCGATGTGCGCTCGCTCACGACGCGTCGCTTCACCTTGGTGGGGAATGCCTTCACCACCTTGCCGTCGGGGTCGAGAAGCTCTTTCACCAGGCGGGGTTTCATCATCACGCCCTTGTTCGCCACGGCCTGCATGGCGGAGACGAGCTGCATGGGGGTGACCGTGATGCCTTGACCGAACGCGTTGGTGGCGAGGGTGATGTTCGCCCAGCCCTTGTACGGCTGGATCAGCCCCTCCGCCTCACCGGGCAGCGGGAGGTCGGTGGTGCGGCCGAAGCCGAAGCGATCGAGGTACTGCTGGAACGTCTTCTTGCCGATGCGAAGTGCCACCGCGCAGGTACCGACGTTGAACGAATGGGTGACGATGCCGAGCACCGTCTCGCTGCCGTTCGCGCTCGACTCGCCGTCGTCTGCGTTGTGGATCTGCCAGCCGTCGACTGTGATGGCGGTGCCGCAGAAGAAGCGGTCGCTCATCGATACCTTGCCGCTATCGAGGGCGGCCGCCGCGGTGAACACCTTCATGGTCGAGCCAGGCTCGTAGGTGTCGCTGAGCGCGCGGTTTCGGCGCAGCGCCACGTCGACCTTCGAGGCCTGGGCGGTGGTGTAGTCGGGCTTGTTCACCAGCGCAAGGATGTCGCCGCTCTTTGCGTCCATCACCACGCAGGTGCCGCTGGTGGCCTGGTACTTCTTGACGGTGGCCGCAAGCTCGCGCTCGGCGATGTACTGTATCGATTCGTCGATGGTGAGCACCACGCTACGACCTGGGCGTGCCGGTGTGAGCTTCGACCAGCCGTTCGGGATGGCTCGCCCTTCGCGGTCCATCTCGGCTTCGATCTGTCCGGGGATGCCCTTGAGCTGCTGCTCGAAGGCAGACTCGATGCCGTCGAGACCGTTGTCGTCGATGCCCGCGTATCCGAGCAGGTGAACCGCGAGCTTGCCCTTCGGGTAGAAGCGCTTGCCAGTGGCCTCGCGCAGAACGAAGAGCCCTCCTTGCAGGTTCTTCGGGACGCCCGCGTCTCGCTCACGCGCATACTTCTCGATGCGCTCGGCAACCTTCTCCGGCATCTTCTGCCCGAGCCAGACGAATGTGCCGTGGGTGTTGAGCAGCTTGCGTACGGTCGCCACATCACCGTTCATGGCGCGTGCCACGAACAGCGCGACCTGATCGCGCTGCTCCGGCGGAATCTTCGTCGGGTCGGCGGCGATGGAGGGCAGGCTCAGGCTCGCGGCCAGGATCTGTCGGTTCCGATCGAGGATGGGGCCGCGCAGGGCAGGAAGGGGGAGTGAGCCCACGTGGTAGGCGTCGGCCATGCCCTTGAAGTCAGCGAAGCCCTTCGGGGGGGCGTTGCGCAGCCGCTGACGCGCCTGCACCTGCACGAGATTGTACCCCAGGTAGAACACGAAGAGCACCATGAGATAGAACACCACGACCACACGTGGCTTCATTCGCGGATTCCACTGACGCTTCGACGTTGGCATGCTGGGCCTTCACTTTCGGGAGCCATGTTCGCGCCAACTGGTCCGCGTCGAGGATGGGGTCACCGTGCGACGAGAGCGTGTGC